>CAXSEX010000071.1:0-13513 GCA_964236415.1 uncultured Acetobacteraceae bacterium
TGGGTTGCACCCATCCTACGGCATGGGCTGCGTAGGATGGGTGCAACCCATCAGCAACCGCACACAGGTCGATCAATGGTGCCGCCCGTATAAGCCGGCTGCTGCTCCGTGATCTCCTGCGTCACCACGTCGAACTTCGCCAGCCAGGCCGGCCCGAAGTTGGTCACGAGCGCCACGTCGGTCGCGTCCCGGCCCCGCGCCATCAAGAGGCGCCCGATCCGCGGCGTGTTGAAGCGGGCGTCAAAGGTGTACCAGCGCCCGCCCTCCGGCCCGTCCAGGAACACCTCGAACCATGCCGAGAAGTCCATCGGCGCATCGACCGGCGGGAGGCGGATGTCGCCCAGGTAGCCCGTGCAGTAACGGGCGGGGATGTTCATGCAGCGGCACAGGGTCACGGCCAAGTGGGCGAAGTCGCGGCACACGCCCCGGCGCTCGTCGTAGGCGTTGCGCGCGGTCTTGTCGGGCCGGGCGTGCTCGTAGCCGAAGGTGATGCGGTCGTTGGTGAAGTCGCAGATCGCCTGCACCCGCGCCCAGCCCGGCTCGGTCGAGCCGAACAGCGCCCAGGCGGTCTCGTGCAGCAGGTCGGTGTCGCAATAGCGGCTGCCGAGCAGGTAAACGAGGGCGCCGGACGGCAGCTCGTCAATGGAAAGCTGCCTCGCCTCCGGCACCGTCGCGTCGGGGAGGCCGGCGTCCCGGACCTCGAACTGCGTCGAGATGGTCAGCGGACCGGCCGGCGCCACGATCCGGTGGCAGATGTTGCCGAAGTCGTCGGTGTAGCGGCGGGCCTCGATCCCCGGCTCGAACTTGATCACCTGCGGCGTCAGCAGGTCCGCCTCGCGGGACGGGTGCACGCTCAGCAGCAGCAGCATCGGCACCGGCTGCGGGCAGCTGTAGGAGATCGTGTAGCCGGCCTGGATACGGATCATGGGAACCTCGCAAGAGTCGTCGGGATTGTTTACGGCTGGCCGCCCTCGTCGGACGTGACCCGGATGCTGACCTCCATGCCCAGGCAGTCCGCGGCCGCGCCGGTCCAACTTCCCGAGAGCGGGACCGCGTGCTGGGGGTCGCGCACGACGGCGACGCGGATCAGGTCGCGGTTGCCGACGATGTCGTTGGTCGGATCGAACTCGACCCAGCCGGCGCCGGGCAGGTAGACCTGCATCCAGGCATGGGTGTTGCCGCCGCCGTGGTGCTCGGGCGCGCCGCGCCGGTCGCGGCTGGGCACGTAGATGTATCCGCTGACGAAGCGCGCGGCGAGGCCGAGGCAACGGACCGCCTCCATCATCAGCACCGCGAAGTCCCGGCATGTGCCGGTGCCCAGGCGCAGCGTCACGGCCGGGGGCTGGATGCCGGCTTCCTGCCTGACCTGGTAGGTGAACTGCCGCCGGATGCAGTGGTTCATGGCGGTCAGCATCGCCAGCGTGTCGGTGGGGCCGTCGGTGCGCAGGAAGGACCGTGCCCAACGGTCGAGCTGATGCGACGGGTCCGGGTAGTGCCGCTCGACGGAGCGCAGCAGGTCCGCCACCTCCTCAGGGTCATAGCTGAACGGGTAGACCCGGGCGTAGTCCTCCAGGCAGGCCCCGATATCCCGTGGGTCCTGGCAGGCGTGTTCCAGCCGAAGGGTACTGAGGAACGTCAGTTCCTGCGCCCGGCCGCCGAAGCGGGCATAGGCGACGTTGTTGCCGAACACGTCGTGGACCCAGCGGAGCCGCGCCGGCTCCGGCGTGATGTCCAGCCGCGCCTCAAGGTGCCGCTGGTCATGGCTGTCGCGCGGACGGAGCATCATGCGATGCTCCCCGAAGGCGACGGGCCGGCGGTAGCGGTAGGTGGTCCGGTGACGGACGGTCAGGATCGGCAAGGGGCGCCGAGGCTCGGGCGTTCGAAGCGCTTCTGCATGCAATGAGACTATCATTCACCGACCGTGCTGCAAATCCACGCAGCCGGTTACGCAACGCGCGTGCCATTGTTTGCCGCAGGTGCCGGATTGTTGAACGCCCACCTTGGCCGCGGCGCCGGGGCAGCGGGCGGTCAGCGCTTCTGGTTGTAAACGTCGACGCAGACGGCGCCCAGCAGCACCAAGCCCTTGATGACCTGCTGGTAATCGATGCCGATGCCGAGGATCGACATGCCGTTGTTCATGACCCCCATGATGAACGCTCCGATGATGGCGCCCGTCACCTGGCCCACGCCGCCATAGGCCGAGGCGCCGCCGATGAAGCAGGCGGCGATGGTGTCCAGCTCGAAGCCGACTCCGGCCTTGGGCGTCGCGGTGTTGAGCCGGGCCGCGAAGATCAGGCCGGCCAGCGCCGCCAGCACCCCCATGTTGACGAAGGTAAGAAAGGTCAGCCGCTCCGTGCCGATGCCCGAGAGCTTCGCCGCCTTCTCGTTGCCGCCCACGGCATAGACCTGGCGGCCCACGGTGGTGCGGGTGGTGACAAAGGCATACAGCGCGATCAGCACCGCCATGATCACGAGCACGTTCGGCAAGCCCCGGTAGGAGACGACCCCGTAGGTGAGGCCGCAGACCGCGGCGAGCATCAGCAGGTTCTTCGCAGCGAAGAAGCCGAACGGCTCGGCCTCGACCCCGTGCTTCTCGCGCCGGGCGCGGTTGCGGACGTTCGCATAGGCCAGCGCAAGTGCCACCAGCACGCCGAGCAGCATGGAGGACCAGCGGAAGCCGCCCATCTCCGACAGGTCCGGCAGGAAGCCCGAGGACAGCCGCTGGAACGACACGGGGAACGGCCCGACCGACTGGCCGCTGAGCACGGCCAGCATCAGCCCGCGGAACACCAGCATCCCCGCCAGCGTCACGATGAAGGACGGGATCTTGAAGTAGGCGACCCAGTAGCCCTGCGCCGCGCCGATCAGCCCGCCCGCAAGAAGGCAGGCGACCGCCGCCGGGATGAACGGCACCTGGTACTGCACCATCATCACCGCGGCCAGCGCGCCGATGAACCCCGCGACCGACCCCACCGACAGGTCGATGTGCCCGGTGACGATGACCAGCAGCATGCCCAGCGCCATGACGGCGATGTAGCTGTTCTGCAGCACCAGGTTGGTGAGGTTGAGCGGGCGCAGCAGCGTGCCGTTGGTCGCGACCTCGAAGAACAGCATGATCGCGAACAGGGACAGCAGCATGCCGTACTGGCGGAGGTTCGCCTTGAGGAAGCCGCGCTGGCCGGGCCGCGCGACCGGCGTGACGGTGATGTCGCTCATGGTTGCTCCCCTTTGCGCATGATCGAGCGCATGATCTTTTCCTGGGACGCCTCGGCTCGGGAGAACTCGCCCACGAAGGCACCCTCGTTCATGACGCAGATGCGGTCGCAGAGGCCCAGCAGCTCCGGCATCTCGGACGAGATGACGATCACGCCCTTGCCGCTGTCCGCCAGCGCGTTGATGATCTGGTAGATCTCGTACTTGGCGCCCACGTCGATGCCCCGCGTCGGCTCGTCGAGGATCAGCACCTCCGGGCCGGAGAACAACCACTTGGACAGCACGACCTTCTGCTGGTTGCCGCCCGACAGGTTGCCGCTTTCCTGGTACACGCTGGAACAGCGGATGCGCATGCGCCCGCGGTAGTCGTCGGCGACGGCCAGTTCCCGCATGTCGTCGATCACCGTGCTGCGCGACACGCCGCGGAGGTTTGCGAGCGTCACGTTCTTGCGGATGTCCTCGCCCAGGATCAGGCCGAGGTGCTTGCGGTCCTCCGTCACGTAGGCCAGCCCGGCGGCGATGGCGCGCGGCACGGTGGACAGGTCCACCGGCTTGTTGTCCATGAAGGCGCGTCCGCGGATGTCCCGCCCGTAGGACCGGCCGAACACGCTCATGGCGAACTCGGTCCGGCCCGCGCCCATCAGCCCGGCGATGCCCACGATCTCGCCGCGCCGCACATGGAAGTCCACGCCGCGCACCACCTGCCGCCCCGGGTGCTGCGGGTGGGCCACCGACCAGTCCTCGACGCGGAACACCTCCTCGCCGATCTGCGGCGCGTGGCCGGGGAAGCGGCTGTCGAGGTCGCGGTCCACCATGCGCCGGATGATGTGGTCCTCCTCGATGGCCTGCGTGCGACAGTCCACCGTCTCCACCGTGCGCCCGTCGCGCAGCACGGTGACGCGGTCGGCGACCTTGGTGACCTCGTTCAGCTTGTGGGAAATCAGGATGGAGGCGATGCCCTGGGCGCGGAACTCCACCAGGAGATCCAGCAGCGCCGCGCTGTCCCGCTCATTCAGGCTGGCGGTCGGCTCGTCGAGGATCAGGAGGCGGACCCGCTTGGACAGCGCCTTGGCGATCTCCACCAGTTGCTGCTTGCCGATGCCGAGGTCGGTGACCAGCGTGTCCGGCGGCTCGTGCAGGCCGACCTTGGCCAGCAGCGCCTTCGCGCGGGCGTGCACCGCGCCGCGGTCGATCACCCCGAAGCGGGATGGCGGGTTGACCAGGAAGATGTTCTCGGCGATGGACAGCAGCGGGATCAGCGCGAGTTCCTGGTGGATGATGACCATCCCCAGCGCCTCCGTGTCGCTGATGCCGCGGAAGTGCCGCTCTTCCCCGTCATAGACGATGCTGCCCTCGTAGCTGCCGGCGGGGTAGACGCCGCTCAGCACCTTCATCAGCGTGGACTTGCCCGCGCCGTTCTCGCCGACCAGCGCGTGGATCTCGCCTGCGCGGACGGTGAGGGTCACGTCGCGCAGCGCGGTGACGGGACCGAAGCGCTTGGTGATGCCGCGCATGTCCAGGATGTCGGCCATTCTGCTCCCTGAAGGTTGGGGCGCGGAAGCGGCGTCCGCGCCCGTTGCCGCCGGCTTCTACTGGATTTGCTGCTTGGTGTAGTAGCCGCTGTCGATCAGCGTCGCCTGCCAATTCGACTTGTCCACGATCACCGGCTTCAACAGGTAGGCTGGCACCACCTTGACGCCGTTGTTGTAGCTCTTGGTGTCGTTGACCTGCACCGTCTGGTTGCTGAGCAGGGCGTCCACCATGTCCACGGTCACGCGCGCCAGGTCGCGGGTGTCCTTGAAGATGCTGGAATACTGCTCGCCCCTCAGGATCGCCTTGACGGACGCGATCTCGCAGTCCTGGCCGGTGATGAGCGGCATGGGCAGGTCGCCGCTGCCGTAGCCGACGCCCTTGACCGACGAGATGATGCCGATGGAAATCCCATCATAGGGAGACAGCACCGCGTCCAGGTGCTTGTCCGAGTAGTAGGCGCTGAGCAGGTTGTCCATGCGCGCCTGGGCGGTGGCGCCGTCCCAGCGCAGGGTGGACACCTTGTCCATGCCGAGCTGGCGGCTGGGGACCACCAGCTTGCCGCGGTCGATGTAGGGCTGCAGCACCGACATCGCGCCGTCATAGAAGAAGTAGGCGTTGTTGTCGTCGGGCGAGCCGCCGAACAGCTCGATGTTGAAGGGACCCTTGCCCTCCTTCAACCCCAGGCCGGTTTCCAGCGACGACGCCTGCAGCACGCCGACCTGGAAGTTGTCGAAGGTGGCGTAGTAATCGACGTTGGGCGTGTTGCGGATCAGCCGGTCGTAGGCGATCACCTTGATGCCGCCCTGCGCCGCTTGGCCGAGCACGTCGGACAGCGTGGTGCCGTCGATGGCGGCGACCACCAGCACGCGGGCGCCCTTGGTGATCATGTTCTCGACCTGGGAAAGCTGGTTGGGCACGTCGTCCTCGGCGTATTGCAGGTCGGTCGCGTAGCCGCGCGACTTCAGCACCTTCACGATGTTGTCGCCGTCCGCGATCCAGCGCGCGGAGGACTTGGTGGGCATGGCGATGCCGACCAGGCCCTTATTCTGGGCCAAGGCGCGTGGCGTGAAGGCCCCGGGCGCCGCGGCCTCCGCAGCGAGGGCCGCCGCTCCGAGCGCGGTGGCCTTGATGAAGCTGCGTCTGTGCTGCATGCGTCCTCTCCGTTCCGTCAGGTCGATGCCGTGTTGCCCATGGCTCGGGCGCACCAAGCGGCGCGGGAGCCATGTGTCGGTGGCAAAGTTAAAAATCCTATAGCCGGCATCGTGTCGCAAAGGAATGCCGGGGGGTGGATACGATGGCGCGGTCCCACCCCATATTTTGGTCTGGGCCACGCTGGATCGGCGCCCGTCCGTGCCCATTTCGGGGAACAAGCGGCGCGGGGCCTCGCACGGGAAAAGGAGACGGGTTCTTGGAAGCGGAGCATTTCGACGTCGTGGTCGTCGGCGCCGGGCTGTCCGGCATCGGGGCCGGCTGCCACCTCACGACCAAGTGCCCCGGCAAGAGCTTCGTGATCCTGGAAGGGCGCGACGTGACCGGGGGGACGTGGGACCTGTTCCGCTACCCGGGCATCCGCTCCGATTCCGACATGTACACGCTTGGCTATTCGTTCCGTCCTTGGCGGGAATCGGAAGCGATTGCGGACGGGCCTGCGATCCTGAACTACGTGCGGGAAACGGCCAAGGAGTACGGGGTCGATCGCAAGATCCGCTTCCGCCACTCCGTCAAGCGGGTGTCCTGGTCGTCACAGGATGCGCTCTGGACGGTGGAGGCCGAGCGCGGCCTGGATGGGGAACCGGCCCGATTCACCTGCGATTTCCTGCTCACCTGCACCGGCTACTACGACTACGCCGGCGGCTACGCGCCCGAGTTCCCCGGCGCCGGGCGGTTCGCCGGGCAGGTCGTGCATCCGCAGAAATGGCCGGAGGGCCTCGACTACGCCGGCAAGCGGGTCGTCGTGATCGGCAGCGGCGCCACCGCGGTCACGCTGGTTCCGGCCATGGCGGGGGCCGCCGCCCATGTCACCATGCTGCAGCGTTCGCCCACCTACGTCGTGTCCCAGCCCGCGGAGGACGAATTCGCGAACCGGCTGCGCCGGCACCTGCCGCCGAAGCTCGCCTATGGGCTGACCCGCTGGCGCAACGTGCTGCTCAGCATGTTCTTCTACAACCTCGCCCGGCGCAGGCCGGAGAAGTTCAAGCAGCAGGTGATCGGCGGGGTGCGGCACCACCTGGGCCGCGATTACGATGTCGCCACCCATTTCACGCCGAGCTACAACCCTTGGGACCAGCGGCTGTGCCTGGTGCCGGACTCCGACCTGTTCCGCGCGATCAAGGCCGGGCGCGCGTCCGTTGCGACCGACGCTATCGAGACGTTCACGGAAACGGGCATCAAGCTCCGTTCCGGCGCGGAACTCCCGGCGGACATCATCGTAACGGCGACCGGCCTGAACCTGAAGGTCATGAGCGGGATGGAGATCACCGTCGATGGCGCCCGGTTCGATCCGGGCCAGTCCATGAGCTACAAGGGCATGATGTACAGCGACGTGCCGAACCTCGCGACCGCGTTCGGCTACACCAATGCGTCGTGGACGCTGAAGTGCGACCTGACCTGCGAATACGTTTGCCGCCTGCTGCAGTACATGGACCGGCACGGCTACGCGCAGTGCACGCCGAAGCGCGACCCGGGCGTGACCGAGGAGCCGTTCCTCGACTTCACTTCCGGCTACGTGCAGCGGGCGGTCAAGCAGTTGCCGAAGCAGGGGTCGAAGAAGCCGTGGAAGCTGCACCAGAACTACGCGGTCGATCTGGTGGCCCTGCGGTTCGGCAAGCTGAATGACGGCACCATGCAGTTTTCCCGCCGCGAGCAGCCGCGCCGCGCCGCCTGACCGTCAACGTCCGCGGCGCAGCGCGGCGCCCAGGGCCATCGCGCCGAGCAGCGTCGCCCCCCAGATGAAATCGACGAGGAAGTTGCTGAACCGCATGAGCTGAAAGCCGCTGGACAGCAGCATCAGCGTGCAGAGCGCCAGCAGCACGGCGGAGACGGATCCGCGCCCGCCCGCCGGGTTGGTGCCGGCCAACACCGCGACCAGGATGGCCTGCAAAAGATAGCTGGTGCCGTAATCGCTTTTGGCCGCGTTGGTGCGCGCGGACAGCAGCACGCCGGCCACCGCGGCCAGCACCCCCGTCAGCACGTAGGACAGCACGGTCGCCCGCACGGTCCGCAGCCCCGCGAACTCGGCCGCCCGCGCGCCCGACCCGATCAAGAAGAGCGTGCGTCCCCAGACCGTGCGGGACAGCAGCACGCCCACGCCCGACGCGCACCCCAGCAGCACCCAAAGCGGCGCGGCGATGCCGAGCAGCGTGCCGCCGCCCAGCGCCTGCCATCCCGACGGGAACCCCACGATGGCCGGCCCCCCGGTCAGCACCAGCGCCAGCCCGGTGAACGCCTGCCCGGTGCCGATGGTGGCCAGGATCGGGGTGATCCGCAGCCGCGCGATCAGCAGCCCGTTCAGCAGCCCGGCCGTTGCCCCGACCAGCAGCGCGCAGCCGACCCCGGCGGCAACCCAGGGCAGCGCCAGCCCGGCCAGCTCCGGCCCGCGCGAGGTGCCGGCCGCCCAATGGAACAGCAGCCCGGCGAGGATGCCGGCCAGGTTGGCGACGCCGATCAAGGACAGGTCGATGCCGCCGGTCAGCATCGCCGCCATGGTGGCGACGGCGAGAAGGCCGAGTTCGGGCGCGACAAAGGACAACCCCTCGAAGTTCGCCGGCCGCAGGAAGCGCCCGGACGGCACCCACCACGCCATGGCCGCGAACACCAGCACGAGCAGAACCGCAAGCGTCAGCAGGCTGCCGTGGCGGCGGAGCGCCTGCGTCGCCGCACGGGGCGGGACGACGGGGGCCACCTGGGTGTCCACCGCTCAGGTCCCGGCCGTGATGGATGGGGTTGTGATGGACGGGGCCGGACGCCGCCCGCGCTCGCGCAGCGCGGTGGCGGCGGCGGCGCCCACCAGGATGGCGCCGACCACGACGCGCTGCCATGTCGTCGGCACGCCGAGTAGAATGAGGCTGTTGTTGACCAGCACCAACAGCAGCACGCCCAGCACCGTGCCGGGCACGCTGCCGCGCCCGCCGAAGATGCTGGCGCCGCCCAGCACCACCGCTGCCAGCACGTCCAGCTCCAGCCCGATGAACTCCCGCGGGCTGGCTTGCCAGGCGAGGCAGGCGTGCAGCAGGCCCGCGACGCCTGCCAGCGCGCCGGCAAGGCCGTAGGCCAGGACGGTCAAGCCGCGCACGTCGAAGCCGACCCGCTTCGCCGCCTCCGCATCGCCGCCCAGCGCATACAGCCCGCGGCCCGGCACCGTGAAGCGCAGCAGCAGATGGACCAGCGCCGCCGCCGCCGCCCAGACCAGCACGGCGGCCGAAAGCTGCACCCGGCCCTCCCCCGCATCCCATTGCAGGAGCGACAAGCGCCCGAACGCCACCGTCTCCGGCGGCATGCGCCCGACGTTCACGACGCTGGTGCCGACCACGCCCAGCAGGAACCCGCGCACCACCGCCCCGGTGCCGAGCGTCACGATCAGCGGCACCAGCCGCACGCCATGGACGAACAGCGCGTTCATGAGGCCGAGCAGCAGCCCGATGCCGGCCGCGAGCAGGAACATGAAGCCGACATTGCCGGGCCAACCCCAATCCGCGGCCGCCCGCACCGAAAGGTACATCGCCGCCGCGGCAAAGGCCGGGAACGACACGTCGATGCCGCCCGCGATCAGCACCACCAGCACGCCCAGCGCCATGATCCCGGACACCGACGCGCTGCGCAGCAGCCCGAACAGGTTGCCCCAGCCCCAGAACGCCGGGTTGGCCGTGCCGATGGCGAGCGCCGCCACGGCCAGCACCGCCGCCACCGCGGCTTCCGGCGAGCGCAGCCACCGTCGCGCGCTCATGCCAAGGCCCGGAAACCGGCGCGGCAGCGAGCGCGCGGTACATGTCGGTGATGCCGGCGTCCGTCAGGGCGTCGCCTTCCAGCACGCCCGCCAGCCGCCCGCGGTGCACCAGCAGCACCCGGCCGCAGTTTTCCGCCAGCTCCGGCCCGTCGTCCGACACCATCAGCACCGCCAGCCCCTGCTCCCGCGCGAGGTCGCGCAGCGTGCGGTGGATCGCCCCTTTGCTGCCCACGTCCACGCCCACCGTCGGGCCGTTCAGCACCAGCACCCGCGCCCGGGTCAGCAGCCACCGCCCGATCACCACGCGCTGCTGGTTGCCGCCCGAAAGCTCTGATGCCGCGCGGTCGCCGGAGGGGGTCGCAATCGCCATGTCGTGGATCGCCCCCGCCGCCGCACGCCGCCCGGCGGCGAAGTCCAGCCACCCGGCCCGCCCGGCGAGCCGTTCCAAGGACGCCGCCAGCAGGTTGTCGTCGATGGAGCGCGCCGGGAACAGGCCCTCGGTCAGCCGGTCCTCCGGCACGTAGGCGATGCCGGCTGCCACCGCATCGGCGACGCGCTTCAGCGACACCGGGCGGCCGTCCAGCAGGATTTCGCCGGCATAGCCCGGCCGCATGCCGAACAGCGCCAAGGCGAGTTCCGTTCGGCCAGAGCCAAGCAGCCCGGCGACCCCCACGACCTCGCCGGGCATGAGGCTGAACGACACGTCCGCCACCTCCCCCGGCACCGTGAGGCTGCGCAGTTCCAGCCGCGGCGGCGTGCCGGGCGGCGGCGGGGTCCAGGCGTGCCGCGCGGCGCCGGGGTCGTGCCCGGTCATGGCGCGGGTGATGCGGGCCTCGTCGAAGTCCTGCATCGCGCCCTCCGCCACCACGCGCCCGTTGCGCAGCACGGTGAGGCTGTCGGCGACCGCCAGCATCTCCCGCATCTTGTGGCTGACGAACAGCACGGCGATGCCCCGGGCCTGCATCGCGGCGACCAGTTGAAACAGCCGGGCGACCTCCTGATGGGTCAGCGCCGTCGTCGGCTCGTCCATCACCAGCAGGCGCACGTCGGCCAGCAGGGCGCGGGCGATGGCGACCAGTTGCCGGCCCGCCACCGGGAGGCCGCCCACCTCCGCGTCCGGATCGAGCGCCACGCCCAAGCGGGCGGACGCCTCCGCCACCGCGCGTCGCGCCCGGCGGCGGCTCGACAGCCAGCGCCGGCCGCCAAGATCCTGGCCGGCCGCCAGGTTCTCGGCCACCGAAAGGTTCGGGAACAGGGAGAAGTCCTGGTAGATCACCTGCACCCCGGCCGCGATGGCCTCCCGCGGGGTCAAGGCGGCACGCGGGGCGCCGGCCAGCGCGATCTCCCCGCTGTCCGCCCGGTGCACGCCGCTCAGGATCTTGATGACGGTGCTCTTGCCCGACCCGTTCTCCCCGGCGAGGCAGCGGACCTCGCCGGGCGCGATCTGGAACGACACCCGGTCCAGCGCCTGAACACCGCCGAACCGCTTGGACACGGCCCGCAGCGCCAGGACAGGCGGGACGCCAGGAAGCGTGTCAGAAATTATACTGGCTCATGTTCTCCTTGGTCACGCCGACCCAGCCCGCGCCGTACAGCAGCCCCGGACGCGCCGGGTCAGGCGCCAGCAGGCTGTGGTAGCCGTCCAGCCCGAGGTCCAGCCCCGCCTTGATCTCCGCGTTGTGGCCGCGCAGCCGCATCGCCGCCAGCACGGACATGGCGTAGCCGGCCACCGCCGGGTCCCAGAACTGGATGTACTGGATGTCGCCGTCCCGCAGGTACTGCCCGGCGACCGACACCAGCCCGGTGCCGCTGAACTGCACCTTCCCCTTGGCGCCGCGCTCCGCGATCAGCCGGCCGGCCCCGGCGCTCGCCGGCATCGGCGCGCCGATGATGCCGCGCAGGTCCGGATGCGCGGTCAGCACCTCCTTCAGCTTGTTGTAGGCGATTTCCGCGTCGTCATAGCTTTCGACCCGGCGCACCGCTTCCTGCATCTGCGGGAAGTGCTCCTTCTGGTAGGCCACCGCGCCGTCGATCCATTCCATGTGCGACTGGCTGGTGAGGCTGCCGACCGTCGCCACGTACTTGCCCTGGCCGCCGGTGCGCTCGCCAAGCTCCTGCATCAGCTTGGCACCATAGGCGCGGTTGTCGAACGCCTCGATGATGAGGTCGGCGTTCGCCAGGTTGCTGGCCTCGTGCGCGACCACGACGATGCCGCGGTCGCGCGCCTTTTTCAGCACCGGCTCCACGGCCTCGATGGAGAACGGCACGATGCAGATGGCGTCCACGCCCTGGCCGATCAGGTTCTCCACCAACTGCACCTGTGCGGCGGCGTCGGCCTGGCTCGGCCCGACCATCCAGGCGTCGTGCCCGGTGTCGCGGCCGAACTGCTCCACGCCCGCGCGCATGCGGTCGAACCAGGCGATGCCGTCCACCTTCACGACGGTGGCGATCTGCCACTTCTTGCCCGCGGCCTTCTGGCTCAGGTCCTTGGATACCTTGCCTGCATCGACCGGCCCGGCGCCCTGCGCATCGACCGCTTTGGCGCCCTGCGCATCAACTGCTTTGGCGCCCTGCGCCTGGGCGGCGCCGGCCAGCGGCAGCAGCGCGGCGCCCGCGGCAAAACCTCGACGGGTGAGCATCATCTCCGTTCCTTCCCCAATGATCCCACCGGTCCAACCCGCCGGCGTTGCGATCACCGTAGCTGAACCCGCGCCATACCGGGAGAGCGTTTCTGCGCCCGGCGGGCACTTGCCTTCCGTATCCTGCCCCCATAGCGTCGCGGCCCGTCCGGCGCGCTTGCGGCGGCCAGGTCCCACGGAGCGAGCATGACCCATCCCCAGGCGGCGCACCCATGAGCTGGCTCGGCATCGACGCCGGCACCTCGTCGGTCAAGGCGCTGCTGATCGACGACGCGCAGGCCGTGCTGGCGGAAGCGTCGGCGCCCTTGGAGGTGCAGCGCCCGCAGCCGCTGTGGTCCGAGCAGGACCCAGCCGATTGGTGGCGCGCGACGGAGGACGCGGTGGCGCAGGTCCGCGCGGCGGCGCCGGAGGCCTGGACCGGCCTCGACGGCATCGGGCTGTCGGGGCAGATGCACGGCGCGGTGCTGCTGGACGCCGCAGGCAGCGTGCTGCGCCCCGCCATCCTGTGGAACGACGGACGCGCCGGGGCGGAGTGCGTGGAGCTGGAGCGCCGCGTGCCGGACTTCCGCACCCGCGCCTGCAACCGGGCGATGCCGGGCTTCACGGCGCCGAAGCTGCTGTGGGTGCAGCGGCACGAGCCGGACGTGTTCGCCCGGCTCGGCACGGTGCTGCTGCCCAAGGACTACGTGCGGCTGTGCCTGACCGGGGAGCGCGTGGGCGAGATGTCGGACGCTTCCGGCACGCTGTGGCTCGACATCGCGGCGCGGGACTGGGACGACGAACTGCTGGCGGCGTGTGGCCTGGGACGGCAGCACATGCCGCGGCTGGTGGAGGGGTCTGCCGTTTCCGGCCTGCTGCGCCCGGCGCTGGCGGCGGCATGGGGACTGGCGGGACGGCGCGTGGTGGTGGCGGGCGGCGCCGGGGACAACGCGGCCTCTGCGGTCGGCATCGGCGCGGTGGCGGCAGGCGCCGGGTTCCTGTCGCTCGGCACGTCGGGCGTGGTGTTCGCCGCGACCGACCGGCTGGTCTCCCGGCCGGAGCGGACGCTGCACGCCTTCTGCCACGCCCTGCCGGACCGCTGGCACGTCATGTCGGTCACGCTCTCGGCATCGTCCGCGCTGTCCTGGCTGGCGGATGCGCTGGGCCAGACGGACATCGACGCCTTGCTGAGCCGGGTCGCGGCCCG
>CAXSEX010000072.1:0-13386 GCA_964236415.1 uncultured Acetobacteraceae bacterium
GCGCCGGTGTCGCTGGCGCTTGGCATGCCGTTCCCGCTCGGCCTGGCACGGGCCGGCAGCGCCGGGGGCGGGCTGCTGCCCTGGGCTTGGGGCCTGAACGGCGCGTTCTCCGTCGTCGCCACGCCGCTTGCGAACCTCATCGCCGTGCAGTCCGGCTTTGACAGGGTTCTGCTGATCGCCGCCTTGCTTTATGTCGTGACCTTTCTCGCCTACCCCTCCATCCGAAAGACCGTCCAGTGGCAGCCATCCCCCACCATCTGACCCGCCGCGCCGTGCTGGCCAGCGCCATGGCCGCACCCTTCGCCGGAGGCGCCCGGGCCGCAATGACGCCGGGCTGGACGCGCGATGCCTACATGGAGGCCATGCGCAAGTCCGGCCGCCCCACCGACCTGACCGAAGCGCAGTTCCAGGCGATCCAAGCCCGCAAGCCAGCGGCGATGCAGCGCATCGAGACCTATTTAAAAGAGCGTCTCGGCGTCGCCGACCCAGCCGTGCTGCGCGCCTTCCAGGGGGTGCCACGCGAGTACTTCCATTACAACTACCCCGAGCACCGCTCGCAATCCGGTGTCGCCTACGAGGACGACCCGAAGCCCTGGGCGCTCGGCTACGGCTCGGCGCTGTCCGACTACCTCGGCCAAGCCTACATGACCCAGGTCTGCAAGCCGCAGCCCGGCGACACGACGCTGGAGGTCGGCACCGGCAGCGGCTTCCAAAGCTCGCTGCTGTCCCGCATCGTCCAGCGCAGCTACTCCATCGAGATCATCGAGCCGCTGGGCCAAGCGGTGAGCAAGATCTTCGCGCCGCTCGGCTACGACAACGTGCAGACCCGGGTGGGAGACGGCTATTTCGGCTGGCCGGAGGTGAAGGGCGGGTTCGACGTGATCATCGTGACCTGCGCCGCGCAGTACGCGCCGCCGGAGCTGTTCAAGCAGTTGAAGCCCGGCGGGCGGATGCTGATCCCGATTGGGCAGCCGTTTAAGCGGGGGCAGCTGCTGTATGTCTACACGAAGGATGAGGATGGGAAGGTTCGGTCCCGGAAGGACGTGGGGGTGTTCTTCATCCCGATGACGGGGGCGATGATGAATCGGCCCAAGCCGGGGGGTGGGGTGGGGGAGAGTGCCGCGCCTGCGCCGGAGGCGGTTGCTCAATGATCAGTTCGGTAGTCCACCACGCTGTGGTGGAGCTGAACGCCTTTGGCGCGCATGACCGGATTTCCGGCGCGGCGTCTGCGTGACATTGATCAAGATAGGCGTGCCGTTGAATGCAGGACGATCAATGGACCATCACTCTCGAAGCTGATCCCGATGCCTCGTTGCGCGCGAAGATCCTAGAGCCGCTTTCGGCGTACAACGACAGCGCCGCTGGACCGGGACAATGGGGCCTTCTGGCTATAATCGTGCGCGACCGGACCGGCGAAGTCGCGGGCGGGCTTTGGGGGCGAACCGGTTATGGTTTCCTGTTTGTGGAGCTTCTCGCCATGGGTCCCGCTCGCGGGATTGGCCTTGGGAGAAGGGTGATGCAGCTTGCCGAGGCCGAGGCGAAGCGGTGTTCGCTACTGGGCATCTGGCTAGATACCTGGACATTCCAAGCCCCGGACTTCTACCCGAAGTTGGGGTTCACGGAATGCGGGCGGATCACCGGCTATCCGCCCGGCCATAATCGGATCTTTTACGTTAAGCGGTTTTCTTGACCACAGGATGAAGCGCACTGGCGAGGGCCGGTGCATGGCTCAATGCAGGGCTAGATCGAACGCTTGGCGCTCAACGAGCGCCGAGTCTTCAACAGGTGCAAAAACGGCAGCGGTTCGGCGCGGCCCGTCACCCTGGAGTCCGGAAGCATGTTGATAGACTGCCGCTGTGCTGCCCGGCCCTGCACCGGTATGGCCGATGTAGGTTGCTCCTGTCTCGCCAACCCCGATCATGAGGCCCAGCCCATAGCCTGCGGTTTGCCAAGGCCGTCCCGGAACCGGGCCGCCTATGGGATGCGGCGACACCATCTCGGACAACAACGATGAGGGCAGCAGGGCGCCTCCAAGCAACCGATGCAGCACCATGGCGGCGCTGGCCGGCGGGCCGACGAGCAGGCCGTGGTAGACCCATCCAGGATGGTAGCCATGCGCGTTGCCCCATGCCGTCGCTGTCACGTCGGCCGGCTCGCGGGCGACTGTGACGCCCATGATGCCGAGCGGGGCGAATACCAGATCATCGAGGGCTGGACCGAGTTCCTTGCCGGTGGCGCTCTCGATCAACTCGCGGACAAGCAGGTAGCCGACGTTCGAGTATGCCCAGCCTTGGCCTGGCTCAAACAACAGCTTGTCAGCGAGGACGCGCTGTAGCAGTAGGTCGCGCGTCCAAGGCATCCGGCGGTTTGCTACGGCCTCATGGTAGGCCTTGAGCGCGCCGTACTCGGGAAGGCCCGCGCGGTGTTGAAGCAGGTGGCGAAGGGTGAAGGAGTGCCCCGTCACTGGCTCATCAAGGCTGAGCCGTCCGTGGGCGACCAGCACGAGCGCGGAGGCAGCAAGCACGGCCTTGGCGAAGCTCCACCATGGGACGGGTGCCTGATCCGGGCTTTCCACCTCAACGGCGTTCTCCACAACAACCGTGATGATGGGCGACTCTGTCATTCCGCCTCCGACGTTCACTCCGCCAGCGCCCGCAACGCAGCGTCAGGCTCACGTTCCACGACCCGCAGCAACGACCGCACAGCCGGGTCCATGTTGGTTCGGGACTGCTCCCAATTGCGCACCGTCGCTACGGGCACGCTGATTGCTTTGGCAAAAGCCTCTTGTGTCATTTGCAACCGCGCCCGGATCGCCCGCACATTCGGCACCGGACGGAACGCCGGAAGAGACGCATCGGGGTCTTCGCCGTCCTCGATTTGATGCCGGCGAATATCCTCTTCTGTCGTCGCGGCGATTTTCGCGAGATCCACTGCTGGGCGGGTCGCCTTGATCTCCTCCAGCGTCATCGGCTTGCGTGCCATTGGTTCCGCTCTTTCCTACTTGCGACCCTGGCCGAGATGATCCGGCGCACGTCGCCGCGGTCGGTGAAAACAACATGGAGAACAACGCCGTTCACCTCACCGAGTGCCCGCATACGCACTTCGCCGTAATCCCTTCGATCATCCGGCCATTCCATCGTGCCGCTCTCGAAAGCCAGGGCGGAAAAGTCGAAGCCGAATCCGCGCTCCTGACGGTTCCGCTCACTTTTTACCGCGTCCCAATCGAAGCGCACGGATAGAGACTACGCTTTTAGCGTAGGAATTGGAAATGGAACGTCGGCTTAAAGCGGACGAGTAACGCTCGACCGGCGGTTCGTTGGACCTCACCCAGCCTCCAACGTCCGCATCCCTGCCCCACGATCAAACATCCGCAGCAGCCCAACAACCGCCCGCCCCCGCGCACTCCCCAACCCCGGGTCCCGATCCAGCAGCACCGCCGCATCCCGGTTCGCCATCTGCAACAGCCCTTCATGCTGCGCCGGGTCCGCCAGCCGGAACCCCGGCAGCCCGGACTGCCGCTTCCCCAGCAGATCCCCCCCGCCGCGAATCCGGAAGTCCTCGTCGGCGATCAGGAACCCGTCCTCCGTGTCCTTCAACAGCCCCAACCGCCGCCGCATCGTATCCGTCAGCCCGTCCTCATGCAGCAGCAGGCAAAAGCTCTGCTCCGCTCCCCGCCCGACACGGCCCCGCAACTGGTGGAGCTGCGCCAGCCCGAACCGCTCGGCATGCTCGATCACCATGATGCTGGCTTCCGGCACATCGACGCCCACCTCGACCACCGTGGTCGCCACCAGAAGCTGGATGTGCCCGGCGGCGAAGTCCGCCAACGCCGCGTCGCGCGTGCCCGGGTCCATCTGCCCGTGCGCCAGCCCGACCCGGCCGCCGAACCGCGCCCTAAGCACCGTGAACCGCGCCTCCGCCGCAGCCAGATCGATCAGCTCGCTTTCCGACACCATGGGGCACACCCAGTACACCCGCTCCCCCCGGTCAAGCGCCCGGCCGATGCCCTCCACCACGTCCCCGAGCGTCGCCAGCGAGTGCACCGTCGTGCGGATCGGCTTGCGCCCGGCGGGCTTCTCCAGCAGCCGGCTCACCTCCATCTCGCCCCATTGCGTCAGCAGAAGCGTGCGCGGGATCGGCGTCGCCGTCATCACCAGCACGTCGGTGGTCTCTCCCTTGCCGCCCAGCAGCAGGCGCTGGTCCACGCCGAACCGGTGCTGCTCGTCGATCACCGCAAGCGCCAGGTCGTGGTACGCCACCGCCTCCTGGAACAGCGCGTGGGTGCCGACGATCAGCTTGGTCCGGCCGTTGGCGATGCCGAGCAGCGCGTTGCGCCGCGCGACGCCCTTGACCGAGCCGGTCAGCAGCTCGGCGGGGATCGGCGACAAGCGGGACAGGGTGCGGTGGTGCTGCTTCGCCAGCACCTCGGTTGGCGCCATCAGCGCGGCCTGCGCCCCGGCCTCCGCCGCGCGCAGCATGGCCAGCAGCGCCACCAGCGTCTTGCCGGACCCCACGTCGCCCTGAAGCAGCCGCAGCATGCGGCGGGGTGCGGCGAGGTCCGCGTCGATCTCCGCCAGCGCCTGATGCTGCGAGGCCGTAGGCGCAAAGCCGAAGCGTTCGAGGGTCTGCGCCCGCAGGCGTCCGTCCCCCGGCAGCGCCCGGCCGGGCCGCCGCCGCTCCCGCTGTCGCACGAAGGCCATGGCAACCTGGTGCGCCAGCAACTCGTCATAAGCGAGCCGCCGGCGGGCGCGGTCCACCGGCAGAGAGTCCGGCTGCTGCACCGCCCGCAGGGCGTCACGGAAACCCGGCCAGCCTTCGCGGCGCATCAGGGCCGGGTCGTGCCACTCGTCAAGGTCCGGCACACGCTCCAGCGCCTGCCGCATCGCGCTGCGGAGCTGGCCCGGGAACAGCCCGGCCGTCAGCGGCCAGACCGGCTCAATGCCGGGCAACAGGCTGGCATGCGCGGCGGGAACGACGTGATCGGGCTTCGGCATGGTCAGGCGGTCGCCGAAGCCCTCCAGCTTGCCGGACACGACAAGCTTTGCGCCGCGCTCAAGGGTCCGGGGCGGCGGACGGCCGAAATACACCAGTTCCATGAACCCGGTGCCGTCGGTGCAGACGACCCGCCATGGCTGCCGCGTGGTCTCCGGCGCGTCCTGCCGCACGACCTCGATGGCAAGCGTCGCGACCTGGCCCGGCTGTGCCGTCCGGATCGTCGGCCGGGCACGGCGGTCCAGATAGGAGTCCGGCATGTGGAACAGCAGGTCCAGCACCCGGGCGCCGCCGGCAACGCGCTCGATCAGCTTGGCCAAGGCCGGGCCGACGCCGCGCAGCCCGGTCACCGGGGCGAGCAGCGGCAGGAGCGGATCATCGGCGATTTGACCGAAGGGATGGGTTGGCGACACGGGCGGGCTGACTTTATGGAGGGTCGCCGCTATATGACAGCCCACCGCCAGGGACCCAAGAGTGCAGCAGACCGACACCGACCCGCCGCCCAGCCCGGCCCCCGGCCTCGCTCTTGAGCATCGGCGCCGCCGCATCCTGTTCCGCGCCACGCACCGCGGCACCTACGAGAACGACATCCTGATCGGCGGCTACGTCCGCGCCCGGATCGCCGGGTTCACGGACGCCGACCTCGATGCGCTGGAGGAGGTGATGGAACTGCCCGACGCCATGCTGGCGGATTGGCTGACCGGGCGGCAGCCGATCCCGGCTGACTGCGACACCCCCATGCTGCGCGCGATCCGCCGGGCGGCGGAGGACGGCGAGGGCCAGCCCCGATGACTGCCACCATCCACGGCGCGCCCGAAGGCTTCGACGCCCTGCTGCTGGCCCGGCGCCGGGCCGAGCACAAGGGAGCCGTCCTGCACGTCGCCCGGGACGACAGCCGCATGGCCCGCCTGTCCGAGGCGCTCGCGTTCTTCGCGCCGGACATCGAGGTGCTGCGCTTCCCCGCCTGGGACTGCCTGCCCTACGACCGCGTGTCGCCCAACCCCGAGATCGTATCCGAGCGCATCGCCACCTTAGCCCGGCTGCTGGAGCCGGCATCCGGCCCGCGCCTCGTGCTCACCACTGTCAACGCCCTGGTGCAGCGCGTGCCGCCCCGCCCGGCGTTCGAGGGCGTCAGCCTTTCGCTGCGCGCCGGCGGCAGCGTGGACCCCGACTCGGTGATCCGGTTCCTGGAGGCCAACGGCTACGGCCGCGCCGGGACGGTCATGGAGCCGGGCGAGTATGCCACCCGCGGCGGCATCATCGACATCTACCCGGCCGGCGAGCCGGACCCGGTGCGGATCGACCTGTTCGGCGACACAGTGGAGATCCTGCGCCGCTTCGACCCCGCGACCCAGCGCAGCACGACCAAGATGCAGGCCCTGGTGCTGCGGCCCGTGTCCGAGGTGCCGCTCGACCCCGAAAGCGTGAGCCGCTTCCGCGAGGGCTGGCGCGAACTGTTCGGTCCCAAGGCCGCGGATGACCCGATGTACCAGGCGATCTCCGAGGGCCGGCGCTACCCGGGCCTGGAACACTGGTTGCCGCTGTTCCATGTCGGCATGGACACGCTGTTGGATTACCTGCCCGACCCCTCCGTCAGCCTCGACAACCAATCGGAGGAGGTGTTGGAGCGGCGGCTGGAGATGATCGCCGACCACGCGGAAGCGCGCCAGGCGCCGGCGCGCGACGGCGAGGTGCCTTACCGCCCCCTGCCGCCGGGCCGGCTTTATTTGGACCGCGCCGGGTGGGATGCCATGCTGGCCAAAGGGCCGGTCATGCTGTTCAGCCCATACGGCCGGGCGGACGGCGCAGACGGCATCGATGCCGGCGGCCGGCCGGGCTACGTGTTCACCAAGGCGGGCGCCGCGACCGGAGAGAACGTCTTCCATCAGTTGCGCGAGCAGGCCACGGCCTGGGCGGGCCAAAAGCGGCGCACGGTGGTCGCTGCCTGGACCCGCGGCTCCCGCGAGCGCCTGGCGCACCTGCTGCGCGAGAACGGCTTCAAGGCCGAGCAGGCGGACACCTGGAAAGCCGCGCAGGCCCTGCCCATCGACGCCACGGCCGTCGTGGTCGTGGGGCTGGAACGCGGCTTCGTCGCCGGGCCAGTCAGCGTGGTCAGCGAGCAGGACCTGCTGGGCGAGCGCATCAGCCGCCCGCCGCGCCGTCGCAAGCGCGCGGACCAGTTCATCGCCGAGGCGACAGAGATCGCCGAAGGCGACCTGGTCGTACACCAGGAATACGGCATCGGCCGCTACGACGGCCTGGAAACCCTGCGCGTCGGCCCGGCGCCGCACGACTGCCTGCGCCTGATCTACGACGGCAGCGAGAAGCTTTACCTGCCAGTTGAGAACATCGAGCTGCTGAGCCGCTTCGGCAGCGAGGGCGGCGGGGTGGCGCTCGACAAGCTCGGCGGCGCCGGGTGGCAGACCCGCAAGGCGCGCATGAAGCAGCGCATCCGCGACATGGCGGGCGAGCTGATCCGCACCGCCGCCGCCCGGCGCGTGCGGGAGGCCGTGAGCCTGGCGCCCGCGGAGGGAAGCTGGGACGAGTTCTGCGCCCGCTTCCCCTTTGCCGAGACCGAGGACCAGGCGCGCGCGATCAGCGACGTGCTGGAGGACATGGCCGCCGGCCGCCCGATGGACCGGCTGATCTGCGGCGACGTGGGCTTCGGCAAGACGGAGGTGGCATTGCGCGCCGCCTTTGTCGCCGCGATGTCCGGGGCGCAGGTCGCGGTCGTCGTGCCGACCACGCTGCTGGCCCGGCAGCACCACCGGACATTCAACGCGCGCTTTGCCGGGCTGCCGGTGAAGATCGGCCAGTTGTCCCGCATGGTGACGGCAAAGGAGGCGGCGGAAACCAAGCGCGGCCTCAAGGACGGCAACATCAACATCGTCGTCGGCACCCATGCCTTGCTGGCCAAGGGCATCGAGTTCGCCGACCTCGAATTGCTGATCGTCGATGAGGAGCAGCACTTCGGCGTGTCTCACAAGGAAAAGCTGAAGCAGCTCAAGGCCGACGTGCACGTGCTGACGCTGACCGCAACGCCTATTCCGCGCACCCTGCAGCTGGCGCTCACGGGCGTGCGGGAGATGAGCCTGATCGCGACGCCGCCGGTGGACCGGCTGGCGGTCCGCACCTTCATCTCGCCGTTCGACAGCGTGGTGGTGCGGGAGGCGATCCAGCGCGAACGCTTCCGCGGCGGCCAGGTGTTCTGCGTCGTGCCGCGGATCGAGGACATGCCGCGCATGGCCGAGCGCCTGCGCGAGATCGTGCCGGAGGCGCGCACCATCGAGGCGCATGGCCGCTTGGCGCCGACCGAGCTGGAACGGGTGATGACCGAGTTCGGCGACGGCAAGTACGACGTGCTGCTGTCCACCAACATCGTCGAGAGCGGCCTCGACATGCCGGCGGTCAACACGCTGATCATCCACCGGGCGGACATGTTCGGGCTGGGCCAGCTTTACCAGCTGCGCGGCCGGGTCGGGCGCGGCAAGCAGCGCGGCTACGCCTACCTCACCTGGCCGCAGAAGCACCGGCTGTCGGCGGCGGCGGAGAAGCGGCTGGACGTGATGCAGACGCTGGACAATTTGGGCGCCGGCTTCACCCTGGCGTCGCACGACCTGGACATCCGCGGCGCCGGCAACCTGCTGGGGGACGAGCAGTCGGGCCACATCCGCGAGGTCGGCATCGAGCTGTATCAGCAGATGCTGGAGGACGCGGTGGCCGAGATGCGGGCCGAGCGGGGGCGCACGCGGACCGAGGACCGCGACTGGACGCCGAACATCCAGCTTGGCCTGCCGGTGCTGATCCCCGAGGGCTACGTGCGCGACCTGCCGGTTCGCCTCGGCCTGTACCGGCGCATTGGCGCGCTGGCGTCGGACGCGGAAACGCAGGCGATGGCGGCCGAGCTGGTGGACCGCTTCGGCCCGTTGCCGCCGGAGGTCGATAACCTGCTGCAAGTGGTGACGCTGAAGCGGCTGTGCCGGGAAGCGGGGGTGGAGAAGGTGGAGGCCGGGCCGAAGGGCATGGTGATCGGCTTCCGCGGCAATGCCTTCCGCAACCCGGCGGGACTGATCGCCTGGCTGAACACCCGCAAGGGCACGATCCGCCTGCGCCCGGACCACAAGCTTTCGGTGGTGAAGGAGATGGGCGTGGCCGAACGCATGAGCCTGGGGCGCGACGTGCTGGCGAACCTCAACCGGCTTGCGGCCCAGGCCGCGCAGGCGGCGTAGGCTCAGCGGTTCCTGGGGCCTTGGGCCGGCGACCGGCCCATCATCGCCGACAGGTCGGTACCGTTCACCAGCAGTTTGCTGTCGCGATAGGCCAGGTTCCAAACCAGGCGGCCCTCGACCGTTTGGCTGACCCCCTTGGCAAACACGAACAGCGGCAGCACGCCGGCCAGGTCGGGGATGGCATTCACGCGAGCGATCAGGTCGTCGAAGTTGCTTGCGGTGATCTGCGCCTGGCCCAGCAAGTCGTCGGGCGAGGTGGCCGTCAGCTTGCCAGTGCCGGCGAAGTTCGTGTTGCCGACATCGACTGCGAAGCTGTCCAGCCCGGCGCTCACGCCGGCCCGTTGGAACAGCGTCGCGAAGCCGGGCGGGCGGGCGCCGTCCTTTGCGTCACTCGTAGCGCCAAGCCACCGGATCAGCTCCTCGGTCGGAACCCCCGTCAGCACAGGGCGGAGCGCGACCTTCCGCGGCAGCAGCCCCGCCATCTCGCCGAGCGCGGCGTCGGGCACGACGAGGCCGTCGAGACCCAAATCCATGTACGCCTGCAGCAGGCCGCCTTCCGACTTGGCTCCCATACCGATACGGGCCTGGTTCATGGCGCCGTTGTAGGTTCCGGAGCGGAAGGCGACGCCACCAAACGTCTCGTTCAGGGTGAACTCGGATGCCAGGTCCTGCAACGATTGCAGGATGGTGCGCAGCAGCTGCGGATCGACCGACGGGCGCGCTGCTGGAGCGTTGGTGCCGGAGGCAGGCATCCCCGCCAGGAAGCCGCTGGCAAGACGCACGACTGCGGGGATCATCGTTGCCGCCCGATCTCGCGACAGGCTGGTGATCCCGCCAGTCACCCGCATCTGCTGTGCCGAGAGTTCCATGGGCGGGGCATCGCGGGGCTGGGATGTGAAGGTGTAGCCTTCAATCGTGGCGTCCCCCGTGACATCCACCCCGCTGGCGCCGGATGGGCGAAGCGCGCTGGCGCTGGACGTGCGCTCGATTTTGGTGAGCTGATCGGTCAGCGCGCTCCGTGCCCGGATCTGCACGTCGCGGGAACTGGTGGTCAGCGTGGACGGCGTGGCAAAGCTCGGGTCGAACGTGCCCCGGTTGTCCCGGCTGCCCGTGGTGATCGTGAACTCGACGGGGATGCTGGGACCCGGCGCCTGCCCATTCCTTGGCGGGGCCGGCATATCCAGCGTGAAGCTCGCAGGCGAGGGGAGGGCGGGACCCTCGAACGTCCAACGTCCGCCTTCAATTGGCCGGGCAGACGCGGAGAGCGTCACCGGGCTGGGCTGGCCGGCGCGCGGCATCCCGAGCGGAAGCTCGATGCGGTAATGGTCGCCCTCCGGCCTGACCTGCACCATCTGGCCGGCCAGGCGCGTGTCCGGGCTGAGCATGCCCTGCAGCCAGCTTTGCATCCGAACCTGCAGCGCATCGGCCTGAGCCGCGCTGGTGTCGGCCGCTTCAGCGGGCATCATCACGGCGCCTGTGGACAGACATGCGGCCAGGAGCATGGCAAGCTTGGAGTACATGGCAATCCTCGGGAAAGGCGGGCAGCCGCCGTACGGTCGCATCCTAGGTGATTGCCATTACGAAATCACGGGTTTCAGGGCGGGCGCCGGAACGCCGGCGCTCAGAACTCGGCCGCGTCGATGGCGGCGATGTCCAGCAGGCGCTCGATCACCTCCGGCTCCTGGGCGCCCGCGATGGCATGGCGCCCGGCGACGACGAAGCATGGCACGCCGTTGATCCCCAGGCGGTGCGCCCGCAGGTTGTCGGCGTGGACGGCATCCACCTCCTGGTCCCCGTGCAGGAACGCAACCACTTCGGCTGGATCAAGGCCGCAGGACAAGCCCACGGCGCGCAGCACGCCTAAGTCGCCGATGTCGTGGCCGTCCGAGAAGTGCGCGGCGAACAGCGCCTCCACCACCTCCCGGCCCCGATTGTAACGGGACGCGAACCGCACCAGGCGGTGGGCATCGACGCTGCTCGGGGTGCGGCGGATGCGGTCGAAGCGGAACGCGACGCCCTCCGTGCTGCCGATCTCTGTGATCGTGCCGTATAAGCGCCGGGCACGGTCCTCGCCGCCGAACTTGCGGATCACGTAGTCGGTCCGCGACATGCCGGACCGCGGCATGTCGGGGTTGAGCAGGAACGGCCGCCACGCCAGCTCGAAGATTAGGTCAGGCCGCCGCCGCATCGTCCGGAACAGCCGACGGACGCCTAGGTAGCACCAGGGACACACAAGGTCGTGCACGACCTCGATCTGCAAACGTGCCTTGGCAGGGGCGAGGATGTTCACTGTTCTAACCTACGGCTGCGTATGTCGGGCGTCATCCCTTTTCCGACGCGCATGGCCCGGGCGGGACGGCGCCATGGTAAAAACGGAAGCGAAGGCTGGCGCAACCGGGCCAAAATGACTAATATTCTGAAGTCGTTTTAGGTGCAAAAAAGCAACATGGTGTGGGCTGGCACAAGCTCAGGGCGAACCTCAAACAGAGCGCGATCGATTCAGGGGTGGCGCCATGCCTGGCATTGACCGCCCGCCGGCGCTTCGCGTGGTGATGGAAGCTGCGCGGATCGCGGCGCTGCAGTCGTATTCGCTGGCCGGGTCGCCGGCCGGGGAGCCGTTCAACACCTTGGTGCGCATGGCGGCTCATCTGACCCAGGCGCCAATCGCGATGATCTCGCTGATCGGCCGCGACCACCAATCGATCAAGGCCGCATTCGGCACCGATATCCAGCAGGTGCCGCGCTCGCTGGCGTTCTGCAACCATGCCATCACCGATCCGTCTCATGCCATGGTGGTCCCGGACACGCTGGCAGACGGGCGGTTCCAGAACCATCCGCACGTCCTGGCGCCGCCGCACATCCGGTTCTATGCCGGGGTCTGCCTGGTCGATGACGACGGCTATGCCCTTGGCACGCTGTGCGTCATGGATCACAAGCCTTCCCGCATCGAGGACGCGACGCTTGCGGTCCTGCATACCATGGCAAAGGAGGCCATGAGCGCCCTGGCGCTGCAGCGGGCAGAGCAGAATGCCGGATGGGGCCAGCCTGCCCCGGCGTCCCATCGGCCCAACAGGCCGGCGCCGGACAACGACGCGCCGCCGGCGTCCTCCATGCCGGCATCCCAGGTCTGGCTCGGCGTCCGGACTGAGCACAAGACCGTGCCCGGCACCGTTCAGGAAGGCCGCGTGCTCAAAAGCGTCGCCGCCCACAGCCCGGCTGAACGCGCCAATCTCCTGGTGGGCGACATCATCCTGTCGATCGATGGGCGCCCCACCAAGCGCCGGCACGACATCACCGCGGCGGTCTCCGCTCGTGCGCTCGGCGAGGTCGTGAGCCTGCAAGTCTGGCGCAACGGCACCCTGTTCGAGTGCGGCCTGCGCTTGGAGGCGATCCCCGAGGCCCGGGTCCTGCAACGCCAACTCTGGTGAGGCGGCCGGCCGCAGGTCCGATGCCATGGGGCCAGCGGGGGTTGACCGGATAAGCCGCATCTGGTTCTGCCATGGGCCGGCGTGACCCATGGAATGACATGCAGCGATTCCCGCGACAACGCAGGTGTTCTTTCGTCATGGCGGCAAGCCTGCTGATGCTGTCGGGATGCGGCTCGCTGCTGACCGAGGGCACGGCGGACCTGGCGGGCATCACGGGCGCCGCAGCCGCGGCGTGCGCTCGCTCGCCGGCGAGGGGCTGAGGTTCGCGGAGCGCCGGGTCCACCGCACCGAGCAGGACGCCATCGCCGAGGTGGCCGGGCCGCTCGACCCCGGCATGGTGCAGGCTTGGTCCGTCCGCCACACCGTGCCCATCGAGGACAACGAGGCGGGCCAGGTCGTCGTCAGCCGTGCGTTCGGCGCGGGCACGTTCCGCTGCAAGGAGATCGTGTTCAGCGTGGACACCGCCACGCGCCATGGACCGCGGCGCGCGTTCTACACGGCGTCCATCTGCCAAGACGGCGCGACCTGGCGCTGGGCGTCCGCCGAGCCGTCAACGGATCGCTGGGGTGGGCTGCAATGACGCGCCGGCTGCTGCCCATGCTGATGCTGGGATCGGCGGTTCTGGGCGGATGCGCGTCGGTGTCGGACGTGGCCGGCCTTGCGGCGGGCAGCGGGGCCGGGGCAGCCACGGCCAACCCGGCTGTTGGCATCGCCGTCGGCATCGGCGTCCGCGCGGG
>CAXSEX010000073.1:0-13364 GCA_964236415.1 uncultured Acetobacteraceae bacterium
AGCCCCCTGCCCGGCTTTGACACGCCCGTTCCCCCGGCGGTCGCCGGGACGTTGGAAGTGGGCAGCGTCGGCGCGGGCCAAACCGTGACGATGATCGGCAATGACACGCTGATTCTCGACAACCCGGCGGGCTTTGCCGGAACCGTCGCCGGGTTCGATGCCAGCGACAAGATCGTCATCAGCAGCGCCGCCTCCGTCACGAGTGTCCGCTACGCCGCCGGGGCTGGCGGCGTCGGCACGCTCACCCTCAACAACGGCGCAACCGTCCTGGGCACGCTCGCCCTTGCCGGCAGCTTTGCCGGGCAAGCCTTCAAGGTCATGGCCGGGGCCGCCGCCAGCAGCTACGACCTGACCGTCGCCGCGGCGCCTCCAGATGTCGTGACGCCCCCGGCAACCGTGACGCCGCCGCCGGCGGTTGTGACGCCACCCGCAGTTGTGGCGCCGCCTCCGGTCGCCGCTTCTCCGGAAGCCGTCAGGTTCCTGCTCACCGACATGACGACCGGGGCCTCGTCGGGCGCCGCCGGGGACGCCTATGCTGGCCCGGTTGCTGGGCTGCAGCACCAATACATCACCGTCAGCACCGACAACCTGAACATCACCGCGACGGCCCCCAGCTCGTTCATCCACAGCGGCTCCGGCAACGATGCAATCGACGTGAGCCGGGGAGGCGGCAACAACGTCCTGGATGGCTCCACCGGTTCCAACTTCCTGGTGGGCGGGGCCGGGAAGGACACGTTCTTCGTCGATGACCGTGCGGCGGTTGCAGACATCTGGAGCACGGTCGTCAACTTTCATTCAGGCGACGACGCCACGATCTTCGGCGTGACGCCCTCAGGCTTCGCGCTTGACTGGCAGGATGGCCAGGGCGCGGCCGGATCGACAGGCCTGACCTTGCACGCGACTGCGCCGGGCAAGCCGGCCGCGTCGATCACCCTGGCCGGATACACCAAGGCCGATCTCGGCGGGCGCCTTGGCGTGTCGTTCGGCAACGACCAGGGAGCCGCAGGCGCCTACGTGTATATCCACGCGAACTGAGCGAGGTTCGGCGGTCACGGTGCGGCACCGACCCATGCCGCACCGGGCGGTGCAGACCTAGCCTGCGCCGCAACCCGCCTCGCGCGGTACCTGAACGCCAACACATATTGGCGACGCAACTTCATGCTGATCTCGCCGCCTGACCGGCATAAGCAAGCGGCGGCGCGGCCACGGTCGCGCTTGAACAAGCCCGGGCGCTCCCGAACGTGGCCGCAGGCGTGTCTCAGGCGGGGCTTTGCTGGTCGGCCATCATGGCGCTTCGCGGTCAGGGCCGTATTGCTCGTCGGTCACCTTTTCCATCCACTCGACGTTTTTGCCGTCGAGCGTCTCCGCAATGGCGATGTGGGTCATCGCGCAATGGGGCGCGGCACCGTGCCAATGCTTCTCGCCGGGCACGAAGGAAACGGTGTCGCCGGGGCGGATATCCTCGACTGGCCCGCCCTCGCGCTGCGCGCGCCCCAGTCCGGCGGTCACCAGAAGGGTTTGGCCCAGCGGGTGCGTGTGCCATGCGGTGCGCGCACCCGGCTCAAAGGTGACGGTTGCGCCGCCGACACGCGCGTCGCCGCTGCCCTTGAACGGCGCGTCGATCCTGACCGTGCCGGTGAAGTAATCCCCTGGCCCCCTGGCCGAAGGCTGCGAGCCGCCGCGCTTGATGTCCATCATCCGTCTCCATGCGCTGTTGCCGACGATGCCGGCGCAGCGTTGACGTGACACCAGCCGTGCGGTTGCCAGACTTCCTTGGCGGCTTCGGCGATGAGGCGCGCAGCATCCGAACCAGTGGGCGTACCTGGCAACAGCCGACCGGAACCCACACCGCACGCAGCCAGGCCGTCGCGAGGAACCGCCTCCATCCAGGCGCCGCCGCCGGATCTCGATCAGGTCGGTTTCCCGCCCGCGCACCAGCGGATGCATCCATTCGTGCGGCGGCTTCGCGTAGTCGATCTTGGTCCAAGGGATGGAGGTCGAGGCCGCATCAAGCCCAACCTCGCCTGGGTTCGGGCGACGCGGACGGAGATCGGGCGTCCAAGGTCCAGCATGCGGCATGTCCGGCGTGGGAACCGGGCTTGCGGCAGGCGCCCGTGGCACGCAGGATGCGCCGTGCGCCGACCGTTCGGATGCGCCGATTGCCGGGGAGACAGCGATGCCCACGCGCCTGACCGTCGATATCAACTGCGACATGGGCGAGGGCTTCGGCGCCTGGACGGTCGGCGAGGCCGGCGACGAGGCGCTGATGCCGCTCATCAGCTCCGCCAACATCGCCACAGGCTTCCACGCCGGCGACCCGAGCCTGATGGACCGCACGGTGCGGGAGGCCGCGGCGCGCGGCGTCGGCATCGGGGCGCATCCCGGGTTCCGCGACCTGCAAGGCTTTGGGCGCCGCCACATCGCGGCCGCGCCCGAGGACCTGGCGCACGACGTGCTGTACCAGGTTGGCGCGCTGGACGCCTTCGCGCGCCGGCATGGGCGCGGCTTGCAGCACGTGAAGCCGCACGGCGCGCTGTACATGCACGCGGCGCGCGACGAGGCGTTCTCCGCGGCGCTGGTGGAGTGCGTGCAGCGGCTCTCGCCGGACCTGCTGCTGTATTGCATGGACGTGTCCGTGACCTGCGCCGTCGCCGGGCGGGCCGGGCTGCGCACAATTCGGGAATTCTACGCCGACCGGGACTACGACCGCTCCGGCTCCATCGTGTTCGCCCGCCGGGTCGCCCGGCCGGACCCGGGGCGCGTCGCCGACAAGGTGCTGCGCGCCTGCCGCGACGGGCGGGTCGAAACCGTGGACGGCGACGTGATCGAGGTGGCGTTCGAGTCCATCTGCTTCCACTCCGACACGCCCGGCGCGTTCGAGCTGGCGCGCGCCATGCGGGACGCGCTGACCGCGGACGGCATCCGCATCGCCGCGCCCGGCCCCCATTCCGACGCAGCTTGAGGAGCACGACGCATGGGAACGACCACGGTTCAGGCCCCGCTGCCGGGCACCTTCTACCACCGCAGCGCGTCCGGCCAGCCGCCGTTCAAGGCGCCGGGTGACGCCGTGGCGCCCGGCGACACGCTGGGCCTGATCGAGGTGATGAAGACCTTCACGCCCGTCGCGGCGGAGGCGGCCGGGCGGTTCGTGCGCTTCCTAATCGACGACGGCGACGCCGTGATGGCCGGTGAGCCGCTGTATGAGCTTGAGACCTGAACGGTGGGCTTGCGGAAGATCCTGGTCGCCAACCGCGGGGAGATCGCAGTGCGCATCGTCCGTGCGGCGCGCGACCTGGGCATCCGCACCGTGCAGGCGGTCAGTGCCGCGGACGGCGCCATGCTCGCCGCCCGGATGGCCGATGAGGTCGTGCCGATCGGCCCGGCGCCGGCGTCCCGCTCCTACCTGAACCGCGACGCGCTGGTGGCCGCGGCACTCGCCTGCGGGGCCGATGCCGTGCACCCCGGCTATGGCTTCCTGTCCGAGGACCCGCGCTTCGCGGAGGCCGTCGTGGCGGCGGGATTGGTGTTCATCGGCCCCGATGCCGCGACGATCCGGCGCATGGGCGACAAGGCCGCCGCGCGCGACGCCGCCGTGGCGGCCGGGGTGCCCACCGTGCCCGGCAGCGCCGGCCGGGTCGCGGACGTGCCGGCGGCGCTGGGGCTGGCGGAGGGGATCGGCTTCCCGCTGATGATCAAGGCCTCGGCCGGCGGCGGCGGGCGCGGCATTCGGGTCTGCGAGGACGCGGGCGCGCTGGCCCGGCTGTTCCCGGTGGCGGCGGCCGAGGCGCTCGCGGCGTTCGGCGACGGCGGGCTGTACCTGGAGCGGTTCGTGTCCCGCGCCCGCCACGTCGAGGTGCAGGTGCTGGGCGACGGCACGGAGGTGGTGCACCTGTTCGAGCGCGAATGCTCCTTGCAGCGCCGCCGGCAGAAGATCTGGGAGGAAGCGCCGGCGCCCTGCCTCGACGACGCGGCCCGCGGCCGGCTGTGCGCCGCGGCGGTGCGGCTGGCCCGGGGCATCGGCTACCGCGGCGCTGGCACGCTGGAGTTCCTGTATGACGAGGCCGGCGGCGCGTTCCACTTCATCGAGATGAACACCCGCATCCAGGTCGAGCATCCCGTCACCGAAATGGTCACCGGCATCGACATCGTGCGCGAGATGATCCGGATCGCCGGCAGCGAGCCGCTTGGGTTCACCCAGGACGACGTGCGCTTGCGCGGCCACGCGGTCGAGTGCCGCATCAACGCCGAAGACCCCGCCCAGGATTTCCGCCCGGAGCCGGGCCGCGTCACGGCGCTCACGGTTCCCGGCGGCCCCGGCGTGCGCTTCGACACCATGCTCTACGAGGGCTGCGACGTGCCGCCGTTCTACGACTCGCTGCTGGGCAAGCTGGTGGCCTGGGACACGACGCGGGCCGGGGCGCTGGCGCGGATGCGCGGCGCGCTGGGGGAACTGGCGGTGGCGGGCCTGCCGACCACGGCGGCGCTGCACCGGCGCCTGGTGGACGCGCCGGACGTGGCGGCCGGCCGCGTCCACACCGGCTGGCTCGAAACCTGGCTGGCCACCGGGCCATCCGATCCCACCGCGGAGGCGAGGACATGACGGCGCGCTATTCCTTTGGCGGCGACGAGCACATTTTCGTCGAACTCGACGAGGCGATGTCGCTCGGGGCGTTCTTCGCCTCGATCTCGATGGCGAAGGCGGTGCGCGACAGCGGCATACGCGGCGTCACCGAGGTCTGCCCGGCCAACGCCTCGTTGCAGGTGCGCTTCGACCCTGACGTGATCGCGCCGGACGCGCTGCTGGGCGAGCTGCGGGCGCTGGAGGCCGCGTCGGGCCAGGGCGAGCGGACGCTCGCCACCCGCGTCGTCGAGATCCCCGTGCTGTATGACGACCCCTGGACGCGCGAAACGCTGATGCGCTTCCGCGAGCGGCACCAGGACCCCGGCGCCACCGACCTCCAATACGCGGCCCGCGTCAACGGATACGGCGGCACGGACGACTTCATCGCGGCCCATGCGGCGGCGCCTTGGTTCGTCACCATGGTCGGCTTCGTCGCCGGGCTGCCGTTCATGTACCAGATGGTCGAGCGCCCCCGGCAGATCGAGGTGCCGAAATACCTGCGGCCCCGCACCGACACGCCGCGGCTCACCGTGGGCCATGGCGGCTGCTTCAGCTGCATCTACTCGGTGCGCGGGGCGGGCGGCTACCAGATGTTCGGCATCACGCCCATGCCGATCTACGACCCGGCGCAGCAGGCGGGCTACCTGCGGGAGTTCATGATCTTCTTCCGGCCCGGCGACATCGTGAAGTTCCGACCCGTCGGGCGCGAGGAGTACGACCTGATCGTGGCAGAGTTGCCCGCCGGGCGCTGGGCGCCGACGATCCGGCCGGCCGCGTTCTCGCTTGGGGCGTTCGAGGCCGACCCCGCGGGGACCAACGCCCGCCTGCTGGAGACGCTGCATGGCCATTGAGGTGATCAAGCCCGGCCTGTCCACGACGGTGCAGGACCTGGGACGGCCCGGGTACTACCATCTCGGCATCCCGCTCTCCGGGGCGATGGACCGCGCCGCGCTGCGGGCGGCGAACCTGCTGGTCGGCAACGAGGAGGGCGCGGCGGCGCTGGAAGCCGTGTTCCTCGGCCCGGACTTGCGGTTCACGTCCGACGCCCTCGTCGCGGTCACGGGGGCCGACCTGCCGCCGAAGCTCGACGGGCAGCCGCAGCCCGGGTGGACCGCGTTGCCCGTGCGCGCCGGGCAGGTGCTGGGCTTCGACTTCCTGCGCCGGGGCGCCCGCGCCTACGTGGCGGTGGCCGGCGGCATCGACGTGCCGCCCGTGCTGGGCAGCCGGTCCACCTATGTGCTGGGGGCGCTGGGCGGGCTGGATGGGCGCACGCTGCGGGCCGGCGACACGCTGCCGGTGGGCGTGCCGCAGCGCCCGACCGCGGAGGGGCGGACGGTGCCGGAGGCACTGCGGCAGCCGGCGGGACCGCCGGGCGCGCTCCGGGTGCTGCCGGGGCTGTACTGGCATCGGCTGGCCGCGTCGGCGCAGGACAGCTTCTTTGCCGACACCTGGAAAGTCGCGCCGGAGGCGGACCGGATCGGCTACCGCTTCCGCGGCGGGCGGGCGCTGGAGTTCGTGCCGCGGGTGCCGCCGTTCGGCGCCGGGTCGGACCCGTCCAACATCGTGGACAGCGGCTACCCTTACGGCTCCGTGCAGGTGCCGGGCGGGACGGAGCCGATCGTGCTGCACCGGGACGCCGTGTCGGGGGGCGGCTACTTCATGCTGGGCACCGTGATCTCCGCCGACATGGACCTGATCGGCCAGATGCAGCCGCACACGCCGACGCGCTTCGTCGCCGTCGATATGGAGCAGGCGCTGGCCGCCCGCGCGGAATGCGCGGCGCGGCTGCGGCAGGTCAGGTAGGCGCTGCGGGCATCCTGACAAGGCCCCGCTGGAATAGGGGCGCCGCGTGGCCTGGTTGCCGCACGCCTGCACAGGGATCGCGCAACACGGGATGACAGGGCACTCGGTCGATCAAAGCAATCGGCTGCGCTCCGTCTGCTTCTGAGCTTCCTGCGCTGCTTTCAGCTGCGCCTTGGTGTACATCAGCGCATGGGTGGCGAGGTCGTGGCTGTCCTCCCACAGGTTGCGCCAGATCCCGAGGATGCCTTCAAGCGGCTGCCCGACGATGCGGGATGAGAATGACTCGAAGGTGATCGGCCCGGCGTAGCCGGACTTGACCACGGCCCGGAACACGCCCGCCAAGTCGATCGAGCCTGAGCCCATGTAGCCTCGATGCGAGTCGCCGGTGTGGAAGTAACCGAGACGGCCGCCGGTTTCGAGGATCGCCTGCCCGATGTCCGACTCCTCGATGTTCATGTGATACACGTCCAGGTGCACCTTGACGTTGGGCGCGCCGATCCGCCTGCACATCTCCACTGCCTGCGACGCCGTGTTGAGCACGTTGGATTCGTAGCGGTTGACCACCTCAAGCCCGAGCGTGATGCCGCTGCGGGCCGCGGCCTCGGCCACGCGCTGCAGCACCTCGACGGACCGCCTCACGCCCTCGGCCGTTGCCGGCACGGCGTATTTCTGGAACGCGGACTCCAGGATGCCGCAAACATGCGTCGCGCCGATGTCGCGCGCCACCGCGACGGCCGCTTGGAGGCGGGCCTGGCCGCGCTTCTCCTTTTCCCGGTCATCGCTGGAGATGTCCGTGTCGGCATCGAGGCCGAGCGAACAGGTGGCGCCGATGCCGGCCTGTTCGAGCTGCTTCCGCGTGAAAGCGGCGTCGATGGAGGCGGGGTCGAGCGCCGGGATCTCGATCAGGTCAAAGCCGACCTTCGCCGTGTTGGCGACGGCCCGGGCGCATTCGTCATGGCTCCAGCCCTTCTCCCAGACCAGCGCGTGGACACCGAGCTTGTTCATCCTGTTCTCCTTTGATCCTGCGCCCGGCGGGCACTCTACCGCTTGCCGGGCATGACGTGCAGAAAGCGGCTGGCCCAGACCAACCGGGCCACCATAATCAGGAGCAGGCCGCCCCAGGGCGCGGTGAAAAGGTCGGTGCCGAGGGACAGATTTCCTGCCCCCCTTCGTGCAGCCGATTTCATCCTGAGCTGATATGCGCTCCCGGCCGCGTCAGTTGATGAGGAACCCGCCATCCACTGGCATGCACACGCCGTTCACCATCGCGGCGGCGTCCGACAGCAGGTAGGCGATCACGCTCGCCACCTCCTCGGGCTGGACGAAGCGGCCGAGCGGGATGCGGGACAGCATCGGCCCTGACTTGGCCGGGTCGCTCCAGGCTTTTTCGGCCATGGGCGTCAGGGTGACAACGGGGTTGACCGCGTTGACCCGGATGCCCTGGCGGCCTAGTTCGTTCGCCATCGCCCGGGTCAGCCCGTCGAGCGCCCCCTTGGACGCGCAGTAGGCGGCGTGTTCGGCGAAGCCGATGAAGGACGAGAGGCTCGACACGTTGACGACCGCGCCGCCCAGGCCGCGCGCCAGCCGGTCGCGGGCGTAAACCTGGCTCAGGATCATGGGCGCCCGGCAGTTCACCGCCATCAGGGTGTCGAAGGTTTCGACCGGGAGATCGACCAAGGCGTCAAGCTCCGTCGTGCCGGCGCAGTTGACCAGGAAATCGACGGGCATCGCCTCCTCTGCGGCGGCGCGGGCCTCGCCGGCATCAGCAAGATCGACGGCCCGGGTGCGGCAGTTGATCCTGGCCTTGAGGCTTTCGAGATCCGCGGCTGAGCGGCTGAGCGCCACGACCTCCGCGCCCCGGTCCGCGAGGAGCACCGCCGTGGCATAGCCGATGCCCTTGCCCGCCCCCGTCACCAGCACGGTCTTGCCGCTGAAATCCATGTCCATCCCCCTGCGTTGGCGACCCTAGAAAGCATGGCCGTCCTTGTCGAAGACGTAGGCCCGGGCGGCGTCGAACCCAGCCGTGAACGCTTCGCCCTTGCCAAGCGTCCGCCGGCCTGCCGCTTGCAGCACGACCGGCTCCGCGGCGCGCGTTTGCGCATAAACCAGCGTGCTTCCACCCAGGCTTTCCGACAGGTCGGCCACAAGCTCGATCCGGTTGGGGCCGTCGCCCAGCATCAGGTGCTCCGGCCGCAGGCCGAGCAGCACCGTGTCGCCGACCCTCGGACCGGACTGGCCGCCCTGCCGGCCCGCGACCTGCAACGGCACGGCCAAGGACGGGTTGGCCAGGGTGAGCGCCGCCCCGTCCCGCGCCGTGACGGTGGCCGTGACAAGGTTCATCTTCGGCGAGCCGATGAAGCCGGCGACGAAGGTGTTGCCGGGCGCGTCGTAAAGCTCGTCGGGCGACCCGACCTGCTCGACCCGGCCGCCGCGCAGCACCACGATGCGGTCCGCCAGGGTCATGGCCTCCACCTGGTCGTGCGTCACGTACACCATGGTCACGCCCAACTCGCGGTGCAGGCGCGCGATCTCGACCCGCATCTGGGCGCGCAGCTCGGCATCGAGGTTGGACAGCGGCTCGTCGAACAGGAACAGCTTCGGGTGGCGGACGATGGCCCGGCCGATGGCCACACGCTGCCGCTGCCCGCCCGAAAGCTGGCGCGGCTTGCGGTCGAGCAGCGGCTCCATCTGCAGGATGCGGGCGGCCTCGGCGACCTGGCGCTCGATCTCCGCCCGGGGCACCTTCGACATCTTGAGGCCGAACGCGATGTTGTCGCGCACGGTCATGTGCGGGAACAGCGCGTAGCTTTGGAACACCATCGAGACCTTGCGCTTGGCCGGGTCCAGCTCGGTGACGCGCACACCGTCGATGAAGACCTCCCCGGCCGTCACCTCCTCCAGCCCGGCGATCATGCGCAACAGGGTGGACTTGCCGCAGCCGGACGGGCCGACGAACACGACGAACTCCCCTTCGCGCGCCGAGATGCTCACGCCGTTGATGACGCTTGTTGCCCCGTACCGCTTCTCGATCCCTTCAAGCCGCAGGAAGCTCATGCGCGCCCCCTCCCCAGTTGTTATCAAGCGTGGCGTCACTTGGTCGCCCCCATGGTCAGGCCCCGCACCATGTGGCGGGACACCAGCAGCGCGAAGACCGTCACCGGCAGCACGATCACGGTGCCGGTCGCCATGATCTTTCCCCATGGCAACTCGTATCCCGACATGAAGCTGGTTGCCACGACCGGCGCGGTCTGCACGGCGCGGCGGGTGAGCACGAGCGCGTACAGCAACTCGTTCCAGGAAAAGATGAAGCCGAAGATCGCCGACACCGCGATGCCGGGCACGCCGAGCGGCAGGTAGATGCGCCAGAAGATGTCGAACTGGCTGGCGCCCTCAAGCCGCGCCGCTTCCTCCAAGTCTTTTGGGATCGAGCGGAACTGGTCGGTGCAGATCCAGACGACGATGGGCAGGATGAAGGTGATATAGACCAAGATCAGGATGAGGTGGGTGTCGAGCAAGCCGATGTTCTGCGCCACGAGGTAGATGGGCAGCGCCAGCACGATGGGGCTGATGAAGCGGTTCGAGATGAACCAGAACCACAGGTCCGACTTGCCGCGGAACTCGTAGCGCGCCAGCGCAAAGGCGGCCGGCGTGCCGAGCGCCACCGCCAGCCCCGTGCTGAACACGGCGACGATCAGCGAGTTGACGATGGCGCCCACCACCTTCTGGTCGGCGAACACGTCGGCGTAGTTGGCCAGCGTCGGCGTGAACAGCCAAACCGGCGGCGAGGCGAGCAGGTCGGTCTGCGTCTTGAAGGAGGACGACACCATCCAGTAGAACGGGAAGATCGTCACCGCGAACACGGCCAGCAGCCCGGCGCCGTGCAGCAGACGGCCGATGCGCGGCATCACTCGATCTCCCGATAGAAGAAGCGGATATAAACACGCGCCAAAATGATGGTGATGACCAGCAGCAGCAGCGCCTGCGCCGACGCGGTGCCGAGGTCGAACACGCGGAAGCCCACGCGCTGGATATAGACGGAGATCAGTTCCGTGGCCGCGCCCGGGCCGCCCCGGGTCATGGTGAACACCACGTCGAACAGCTTCAGCACGTCCGCCGAGCGCAGGATCAGCATGGCGGTGAAGCCGGGCAGCAGATAAGGGAGCTGCACGTTGCGCAGCAGGGCGAGTTTGCTCGCGGTTTCCAGCCGGGCCGCTTCCTCGATCTCGACGGGGACCATGGACAGGCCAGACAGGAAGATCAGCGCGCAGAACGGCGTCCACTGCCACACGTCCATGATGCAGATGGCCGCGAACGCCCCGGCGCTGTTGCCGAGCCAATCGAACGCCGGCACGCCGAACAGCCCGATGAAGCTGTTGGCGATCCCGAAATCCCGGTTGAAGATCAGCCGGCCCAGCAGGCCCACGACCGCGTAGGTGGTGGCGAGCGGGACCACGAGCGACACCCGCGCGAGCGCGCGCAAGCCCCGGAGGCCCGGCTGGTGCAGCAGCAGCGCGACCCCCAGGCCCAGCGCGACCTCGGCCGGCATCACGCACAGGAAGAACTTCGCGGTCCGGCCCAGCGTTTCCCAGAACGTCGGGTCGGCAAGGACCTGCTGGTAGTTGGCGAGGCCGATGAACGGGAAGCCGTCGCGCGACCGGGTGAGGTTGTACCGCCGGAGCGAGGTCACCACGGCGAACAGCGTGGGGTAGATGCCGATGACGAGCAGGGCCAGGACCGCCGGGGCCAGGAACCACAGCGGCGTCAGGCGTCCGTAGCCGGAAGGGGAGCGTCGCGGTCGTGCGGCGGACATGTGGCGTCACCCAGCCCTGAGGAAGCGGCGCACGCGCCGGGGTGCGGGAGCCGGCCGAAGGCCAGCCGGTCCCCGCGCGGTCGGGCAGGGCCGAAGCGGTTACTGGATCAGCTTCTTCTTGCCGTCGTAGTAGCCTTCCTTTTGCAGGATGGCCTCCATCCGGGTGCCGATCTCCTTGGCCCCCTGCTCGGTGGAAACCTCGCCCAGCATCATCTTGGAGCCGAACTCGCCGACGATCTCCGACACCGCGGGCCAGGCCGGGAAGCGCGGCCGGAACTCCGGCACGCCCTTTTGCCAGGACGCCACCATGGGGTCCACGAACTGGTAGGCCGTCTTGATCGCCGGGTCGTCATAGACGGCCATGCGGCCCGACACGCCGCCGGCCTGGACGTAGGGCTTGGCGATGGCCTCGGAGGTGGCCCATTGGATGAAGATCCAGGCCGCCTTCTGCTCCTTCTCCGGCGCCTGCGAGGCCACCGCCAAGGAGAAGCCGCCCAGCGCCGGCAGGCGGCCCGCCGTCCCGGCCGGCTCCGGCGCAACCGCCAGGCAGTCGCCGAGCTTGGAAGTCTTGGGGTCCGTGAGCGTGGAATAGAACGCCGACCATTCGGTGATCATGGCGACCTGGTTCTGCGCGAGCGCGTTGACCGCCTCCGCATGGTCCCAGCTGACGACGCCGGGCGGCATGTACTTCATCAGGTTCTGCCGGAACTGCAACCCGGCCTGGCTGTCCCGGCCGCCGAGGTTGGAATGGAACGACTTGTCCAGCAGCGAGCCGCCGGCGGGCCAGAGCATCCGCATGAAGCTGTCGGCCGACTGCGTTTCGCCGCGCAAAGATTGCAGAGCGTAGCCGTACTGCTTCTTGGCCGGGTCGGTCAGCTTCGGCGCGTAGGTGTTGGCCAGCTCGTCCCAGGTGGCGGGCGGCTTGTCGAAGCCCGCGTCCTTCAGCATGCACTTGTTGTAGAACAGCAGGCCCGAGTAGTTGTCGAACGGCAGGCCGTAGGTCGTCCCGCCCCAGGAGCCGAAGGCGTCCAGCAGCAAGGGGAAGAAGCCCTTGAGGTTCAGGTTGGGATCGGTGATCGCGGCATCGCCCGAAAACTGGCTGACCGGCACGATCCAGCCGTTCTCCGCGAACTCGCCGATCCAGACCAGGTCCACGAGGGCGATGGACAGGTCGCCGTGCGAGTTGAAGTTGAGCACCTCCTTCTCGCGGGTGTTCTCGTAGGGAACGATCTCGTAGTTGACCTTGATCCCCGTCTGCTTCTCGAACTCCGGCAGGAGCTTGATGATCGCGCGGTAGCCCGGCCGGTCCAGGAAGATCACGTTGAGCTGGGTGCCCTTGAAGGGCGCGGCAGCCTTGGCGATGTCCCAGGCCGGAGCTTGGGCTTGGGCTTGGGCCTCGGCGGGCGGCGCCGCCAGCAGCGCGCTGCCGAGCAGGGCCATGGCAGCACTCACGTTTCGCAGCAGCGGTCGCATGATCTCTCCCTTTGTGCCGGTCACGGCGGCTTGGCCCCTTGTTCAACCAACTTAGCTGATGGCCGGCGGCTGTCCAGGTCCTGACACGGCTGGCCGGGGCGGCTCAGCCCCCTGCCTCGGCCACGCGGATCTGCAGCTTCACGTCGGTGGCCAGGCCGGAGGCGGCACGCTCGAAGGCCTCCACGCTGTCCCGGAATGCGAAGGTGCCGGTGATGAGCGGCTTCAGGTCAACCTTGCCCGACGCGATCAGCGCCAAGGCACGGTCGAAGATGTTGGCATACCGGAACACCGTCTCGATGCGGACCTCCTTGGCGATGGCGTCTGCCACCGACAGCTGCACGTCCCCAACCGGCAAGCCGACCAGCACCACCGCGCCGCCCGGCCGCACCAGCCGGAAGATGTCGCCGAAGGCCTTGGGGCTGCCGCTGGCCTCGAACACGATGTCGGCCCCCCAGCCCTCCGTGTCGCGGGCGACCGCCGCGGCGAACGGCCCGTTGCCGATGTTGACCGGGATGATGCCGGGGTAGCGGCCGGCGATGGCCAGCTTCTCCGCGCTGAAGTCCGAGATCAGCACGCGGGAGCACCCGCCCGCCAACGCTGCCAGCGCCACCATGATGCCGATCGGCCCGGCGCCGATCACGGCCGCCACGTCGCCCG
>CAXSEX010000074.1:0-13333 GCA_964236415.1 uncultured Acetobacteraceae bacterium
TACCATGGCCGGATCGCCATGCCGCCCCGCCTGGCCGCCTTGTTCCGCATGCGAGTCCTGACCGGCGCTGTATGATCTGCACAAAACGGCGTCCCGGCCTGCGATAGCCGGGACGACTGGTTATCACAAGTTGTTCTAAACTTCGGCAAACTTAAATAAATAAACACTATATGCTGAAAAAAAGACTTTTCGTTAAAGGAATAACAAGATTCCATTAATCAAAAGTTAAGTCGCTGTGCATCCAAATGCGCTTTCCATCCGTAGTTTAACAGCACTCTAACGTTGCGCATCTTATATTCCGAGAGCGAAGCAAACGAGTTAACTGTGTTGGCAGTGGCACCATGTCACGCGCCAAGTTGATCACGCCGGAGAGCAAACATGACCTTCTCATCACCCGCCGCCCTTCTTCCTGAGGACCGCAGCTGGAGCGTGGCCTCGCCGCCCGCAAACCCGCGCCTGGCCATGCACTGCCGGCTGCCACGCGGCTTTCAGCCGTTCCTGACCTGGCTCACGGCCCAGCCCGCCCCGGATGAGGCGCCGCAGGAACGCTCGCCGCTGCATTTCGTCGCCGTCGCCGTGCTGCAAACAGTGCTGGGCGCCGTGCTGAGCGTGGCGGCGCTCCAATTCTGCCCGCCCTTGGCGGCCTTCGGCATGGCGCTCACGACCGCGGGCCTCGGCCTGTTCCAGGTGGTGGTGTTCCACCATTGCTCGCACGGCACCGTGTTCCGGGACCGCGACACCAACATAGCGGTCGGCCGGCTCGTTTCCGCCATCCTGCTGTTCAAGCACTTCGACCATTACAAGCATGAGCACATGCTCCACCACAGCAACAACAAGCTGCTGACTGAGGAGGACGAGTTCGCCGACTTCGTGTTCAACACCTGCCGACTTGAGGCCGGGGTGGACCTGGCCGTGCTGCGCCGCCGGGTCCTGCTGAACCTGCTGTCGCCCGTGTTCCACGCGCGGTTCGCGTTCCGCCGGGTCAGGGCGGCCTGGGGTTCGCACGACGCCCAGCACAACGTCGCGGGCATCGCCGTCTGGACGGCGATGGCGCTGGCGGCGATGGCGACCGGGCATTGGCTGGCCTTCCTGCTGGCCTGGGTCGTGCCCGTCACCGTGCTGCTGCAGGCCGCGACGGTCGGCCGCATCCTTTGCGAGCACAGCTTCCCCGAGGCGGAGCTGATCGCCGCCCGCGGACGGGACCTCACCGCCCACGCCACGGGCGGCGTGTTCCCGGGCGCCATGCCGCCGACGGCGCCGGCGCATTCGCCCCGGGGCGCGCTGGCCTGGCTCGGCTGGTGGCTGAACATGCTGGTCGTGCAGGTCTTCGTGCGCCTGGTCGTGCTGGTCGGCGACGCGCCGTGCCACGACTACCACCACCGCAAGCCGGCCAGCCGGCGCTGGACCGACTACATCCACGCCCGGCACAACGACGCGGAGGCCGGGTCCAAGGTCTTCAAGGCCGACTACAAGGAGACGTGGGGCCTGTTCCGCGCGGTGGATGCCACCCTGGCGAGCCTGTCGCGCCTGCCGCCCGGCACGCCGCTTTAGGGGAGCGCGATGCTTTGGCCGCTTATACCAGCCGCCCTATCGGGCGACCGGTATCAGAGTCGTTTTTGGCGCGCGGCCGCCCCACCAACCCCGCGCGCATACCGGTCAGCCCAAAGGGCTGCCGGTATTACCTGCGCACCGAGGCGGCAGAGGCGGGGCCGGTTCGGCCCCGCCCGGCACCGTTCAAGCGAACCCGGCGTCGTCCCGTGCCATATGCAAAGGCAGTATGATGCGGGCCTGGCTGCCGCCGTTGAGCCGCGTTTCCGTCAGCAGGACGCCGTCATGCGCCTCGATGATCCGGCGTGCCACGGCGACCCGGTCGGCGTTGGGCTCGGCGCGCGGCGGTCCTGGCTGTCCCGCGTCCTCGGACGCAGGCTCCGCCGTGGACGGCGCGCCCTCGACGGAGCAGCCCACGAGGATTTCCACTGTGCCGTCGCCGCGCCGCCCGACCGAAAGCTTGACCGCCGAACCCGGCAGCGCGCGGGCCAGCGATGCGCTCACGAGCGCCTGGATCGCCCGGTGCATGCTGTCCCGGTCGACGCACACCGACACGTTCCGCTTGGGCAGGCTCACGCTCAGCTCCACGCCGCCCTTGACGCTGGCCGGGTAGCAGGCGCGCAGCACCCGGCGCACCGCGTCGCCGAGGTCGATCCATTGCACATCGAGGTGAAGGGACTGGTCCCGGGTCGTCGCGAGGTCCAGGGCGTCGTTGGCGAGGGCGGCCAGGTCGTGCGAGCTTTGGGAAAGCTGCTGCGTCACCGCGGCGATCTGCTCCGTCCCGGCAGCCAGCCCGGGATGGGACGCCATGGCCTGCACCAGCGTCACGATATGCTCAACGGTGGGCCGCAGGCGATGCGAAAGCGTTTCGAGGAACCGCGCCTGGATGACGCTCGCCTCCTCTGCGGACTGCTTCGCCTGGCGCAGCTGCGCTTCCGCGTGCTTGCGGTAGAGCACGTCCAGATAAACGAACAGCGCCGTTTCGATCAGCTCCTGGTCGCCCGACTCAAACGGGCGGCTCACGTTTCCCTCGGAGCGGCTGCCGATGACGAGGGCATGGCCGCTGGACCGGTCGTAGGCCCAAAGAATGAACGGCAGCCGAAGCACGTCGAGCAGCCCTTCGGGCGGCCGGTCGAGCCGGAGCGAGCTGGTGAAGAAGAAGACCGGCGGACTCGGGATCATCACGACCTCGTCCGCCTCGACGCTCGTGCCGCCGATGGCGTGGGCCACCAGGAAACGGCCGCTGCCGGGCGGCTCTTCCCGCAGCAGGGCGGCGCGGTCGCACAGGGCCGCCTCGACGATGACCTGCAACAGCGCCCCGCCCACGTCGTGCATCGCCTGGGCCGGCTCGGCGAAGCGGTAGGCTTCGCGCACCAGCCGGGCGACCGTGCGGCTTCGCCGCGCTTCCAGGAACGCCTGGCTCTGCTCCTCCTGCAGGCGGAGCAGCCGGGCGCCGAGATCGTTGCACTCGTTGCGGTAGTACTGCAGCTCGCGCTCGTAGGGGTTGCCGATGCCGGGGCGGCTGTTCATGGCGCCACCTGCGTCAGCACGGTGAGAACCCCGGTCCAGTCGAACGGCCGGCTGTAGGTCCCGAACGGCGCGATCTCGACGCCCGAATAGAAGCCGAGCAGCGGAAACGACGCATGAAGGTCCTGCATCAGCAACGCAGCCTCCTCGAAAGGCGCGCCGCTGCGGGCGCTGGCCCGGCCGGCGCAGTCGATGTAAAGGCCGAGAAAGGGCTTGCCGACCAGGCTTCGCGCACGGGCCGCCGCGGTTCCCTGGCGGACCGAGTCGAGCATCAGCGCGTTGTCGCGCGCCATGATCTGCACCCTGGCGCCCTCGCGGAAGTCCGGCTCGAACAAGGTGATCGAGCCGTCCGAGCGGTTGGCGCCCAGGATCAGGCGGTTGACGTAGGCGTTCTCGTCATAGGGCGCGAAAGGGTCGCCGTGCTTCTCGCCCAAGGTCGCCACGAGTGACAGGTCGCTGCTGCCGAGACGCAGGCCGAGCATCCGCTCGATCACCGCAAGCGCCGGCTCCCCGTCCAGCTCGTGCACCACCGCGCCGTCGATGCGGGTGATCCTCATGAAGCTGCTGACCGGGCGGCAGCCGTGCATCACGGTGGTTTCGGCCTTGATCGCGGGCGGGAACACCAGGGCCACCGCCGAATGCTTGCTCACGCCCTCCCCGTCGAACACCCAGCCGTCGGACAGGTTCATGTCGGTGAGCAGGCCGCCGCCGATCAGGTTGACCCGCTTGCCGCCCAGGCCGGCGTGGAACCCATCGACGATCGCGCTCGCATGGTGCAGCCGCACCGGAACGGTAGAGGCGACGCTGTCGAAGAACAGCAAAACCACCGCGTCGTCCGCCGCCTGGCCGGCCACCGCGCGCGCGAGCGCCTCGCCGGCTTCCGCTTCGCCGTCCAGCAGGCCGTGCGTGACATGGACCTGCGGCACGGGGCCTGCGGCGGTGAATGCGACGATGCCCACCTCCATGCCGCTGTAGCCAAGCTCGCCGCCGCCCATCGCCCCGGCCGCCGAGCCGCCCACCACGGGAACGGCGCCAAACATCGAGCGAAGCGCCGTGAGCGCCGCCGCCGGGTCGTGCTTCCCGCCGCAGAACACCAGCAGGAGGACGGGCGCGATGCCCCCAAGCAGCGCGCAGCAACGCTCAATGACAGTTTCGGTGTCGTAATGAATGGCATAGGCGACCTGGACCGAGTTGCTTGAGGCATCGGTTGCATCCGCAGCGGGGCTCGTTCGCATTCCAAAGCAATAGCACATGGCCCAAAACGTTTGACAGAGTTGTTATGACGCTCCAAGCGCGAATGCTTCCTTCGGCTTCCACACACGGCTGTGCATATCAACATTGAGGCGATGCGGCAAGAAAGAGGAGATTTCTGGATGGTTCCCGTAATCGGCAGCATGAAGCAGGAGCCGGAGTCGGCCGGCAATGCGCTGAACGGCGTCCGTCCGCAGTTTCCGCGACGGCCATGCCGAACACCCCTCGCTCCATCGGCAGCAGCCCGGCGCAGCATGCCCTTAAACGGAGGGACCAGCGTGCCCGGCCGCAAGCCGGTCCGCGTCCGCCAGGTCGGCGGGCGTGTTCACGTTGAAGAATGGGTCCACGCGCCCGACCGGCCATTCGACGACGGCCGGGCCGTGGCGCCCGACATAGGCGCCCACCTTGCGCACGCCTTCCTCCGTCAGCGCCCGGCGCAGGTCGTGGCGCAGCGCCACCGGCCAGAGCGCCGCCACCGGATGCGCCCGCCCGCCCGACGCGGCGCAGGCCAGCGCCGCCCCGCCGAGGCCGGCATGCAGCCGGGCCACAAGGTCTTCCGGCAGGAACGGCGCGTCGCCGGGCACGGTCACGACCCAGCGCAAGCCCGGCGTGAACCGCGCCGCCCAGTCCAGCCCGGCCAGCACGCCCGCCAGCGGCCCCGGCCGGTCCGGCACGTCGTCACCCGCCACCGGCAGGCCAAACTCGGCAAAGCGGGCCGGATCTCCGTTGGCGTTCAGGACCAATTGCTCAACCTGCGGCAGAAGGCGCGCGACCAACCGGGCCAGCACCGCCTGGCCCCCCACGACACGGAGCGCCTTGTCGCCGCCGCCCATGCGCCGCGCCAGGCCGCCGGCCAGGATCACGCCGAGCGTCGGCTCAGGCACCGGCAGGCGCAAGGTTTTCAGGACATGCCGCAGAAGGGGGCGGCAACCGCGTGGTGCCGAGATGGCGCGCCCGGAAAGACTCGAACTTCCAACCCCCAGATTCGTAGTCTGGTGCTCTATCCAATTGAGCTACGGGCGCCTCAGAGGCAGGCGATGTAGCCCAGGGGTCGGGATGCCGCAAGGGGGCTTTGCCGCCGCGGGCCGCCGGACCAGCCCCCAATCACCCTGGGCCGCCCTGCTTGGCGAGCGGCGGCACGAACAGCGGCGCGGTGTCCCAGGGAAACAGGATCCAGGTTTCCTGCGGCACCTCGACCACCCAGGTGTCGGCCAGGCGCTGCCCGGCGGGCTTGGCATACAGGCAGGCGAAACGCGCCCGCGGCAGCAGGTCCCGCACCACCCCCGCGGTGACGCCGCTGTCCACGAGGTCATCGACGATCAGGAACCCCGCGCCGTCCCCGGCCGCGACGGGGTGCTTGAGCACGTGCGGCTTGGCCCGTTCCTCCTCGTCGTAGGTCGCGACCGACACGCTCTCGATCAGCCGCAACTCCAGTTCCCGGGCCACGATGGCCGCCGGGATCAGCCCGCCGCGCGACACCGCGACGATGCCGCGAAACGGGCCGTGCGGCATCAACTTCGTGGCCAGCATCCGCGCGTCGCGGTGCAGCTGGTCCCAGGTGACGGTGGCGTAGCTGCGGGCCATCAGAACAGCCGCCCGCCGGGGGGCACGGCCTGGTCCGGGCGCACCAGCACCACGGCCCCCTCGGCGTCCGGCATGCCGAGCGTCAGCACCTCGCTGTGGAACTTGCCGATCTGCCGGGGCGCGAAGTTGACCACGGCGCAGACCTGGCGGCCGACCAGCGTGTCCGGCGCGTAGTGCTCGGTGATCTGCGCCGAGGACTGCCGCACGCCCAGCTCCGCGCCGAAGTCGATCCACAGCTTGATCGCGGGCTTGCGCGCTTCCGGATAGGGCTGCGCATCGACCACGGTGCCGACCCGGATGTCGATTCGGTGGAAGTCGTCGAGGGTGGCGGGATCGCTCATGGCCGCATCATGCCGGGATCGGGCCGTGATTGCCAAGCCGGGCGCCCCATGCCAGCCTCCCCGCGCTTCGATTTCAGGAATTGGCCATGATCCCGACCGCCCCGCGCGACTTCCATTTGGCCGGGCGCAGCCCCGTTTACGCCACCCAGGGCATGGCGGCGACCAGCATGCCGGCCGCGACGCTGACGGCGCTCGACGTGCTGCGCGCGGGCGGCAACGCGGTGGACGCCGCCGTGGCCGCGGCCGCCGTGCTGGGGGTGATCGAGCCGCAATCGACCGGGATCGGCGGCGACTGCTTCTGCCTGTATGCGCCGACCGGGGAGGGCCAGGTGGTGGCGATGAACGGCTCCGGCCGCGCGCCCTCGGCGGCAACCATCGACTGGTTCGAGGGGCGGGGCGTCGCCGCGCTGGAGAACACGTCGGCCCACGCCGTCACCGTGCCCGGCGCCGTGTCCGCCTGGGAGCTGCTGCTTACGGCGCACGGCACCAAGGGGCTGGACGAGCTGCTGCAGCCGGCGATCCGCTTCGCGGAGGACGGCTGGCCCGTGCACCACCGGGTCGCGTCCGACTGGCGCGGGGCGGCGGACAAGCTGCGCCGCACCGGCGCCAATGCCTTCCTGCCGGGCGGCGCCGCCCCGCGGGAAGGCGACCGGTTCGTGCAGCGCCCGCTGGCCGAGACCCTGCGCGGCATCGCCCGGCACGGCGCCCGCGCCTTCTACGAGGGCGCCGCCGCTGCCGACATGGTGCAAACGCTCCGCGCCCATGGCGGGCTGCACACGGAGGCCGACTTCGCCGCCGGGCGCACGGCCGCGGCCTTCGTCGATCCCATCCACGCGGCCTGGCGCGGCATAGAGGTTTGGCAATGCCCGCCCAACGGCTCCGGCCTGCTGGTGCTGATGCTGCTCGGCATCCTGGAGGGCTTCGACCCGGCGCGCGACGGCCCGCTCGGCGCCGAGCGCCTGCACCGCCACCTGGAAGCCGCCCGCCTGGTGTATCGCGACCGCGACGCTTTCCTGGCCGACCCGTCGCAAGTCGAAGTGCCCGTCGCCCGCCTGACCAGTCCCGAGTACCTTTCGGCTCTGCGCCGCCTGATCGACCCGGCGCACGCCATGCCGGTCCTGCCGGCGCCGGGCGAGGCCATGCTGCCGGCGCACCGCGACACGGTGTACCTGTGCACCGTGGATCGCGACGGCAACGCTTGCAGCTTCATCAACTCGCTGTTCCAGAGCTTTGGCTCCGGCATCTTGGCGCAGGGTTCGGGGGTGATGCTGCACAACCGCGGCCTGGGCTTCCGGATCAAGCGCGGGCACCCGAACTGCATCGCGCCGATGAAGCGGCCCATGCACACCATCATTCCCGGCATGGTCATGCAGAACGGGCGCGCGGCCATGCCGTTCGGCGTGATGGGCGGGCACTTCCAGCCGATGGGCCAAAGCCTATTCCTGTCCAACATGTTCGAGTACGGCCTCGACATCCAGCAGGCGCTCGACCTGCCGCGGCTGTTTCCGTATGGGGGCAAGGTCGAAGTCGAGCGCGGCATCCCGGCCGCTGTGGCCGAGCAGTTGGCCCGGCTGGGCCATGACATGATGACACCCGAGCGGCCGCACGGCGGCGGCCAGGCGATCTGGATCGACCACGCCCGCGGCTGCATGGTCGGCGGGTCCGACCCGCGCAAGGACGGCATGGCGCTGGGGTACTAGCGGCTGGGCCGCCGGGCGTTACCGGGCACCACCCGCCGCCGGGTCATGGCGGATCGGCGGGCGCGGGTCGGCTGGGAGCAAGGGCCGCAGCAGCTGCTCACCCAGCGTGGCGCCGACCGGGGTGTCGGCGCCGTAGCGCGCGGGCCATTGGCGGGCCGGCAGGTGGAACGTCCCGAAGACGCGGTCGAGCCATGGCAGCATCGCCGCGTAGTTCTTGTTGATGTGGCCGTCCAGGGTGTGGTGCCAGTGGTGGAACGCAGGCGTTGCGACCACCCGCTCCAGCCAGCCGAACCGCCAGCGCAGGTTGGCGTGGATGAAGAACCCCCATGCCGTGCCGGCCACCACCACCAGGGCGGGCACGGCGCTTCCGCTGGCGCCCACGGGTCCGGCAAGGCCGGCCAGGTAGAGCGGCACGAGGCCGCACAGGCGGGTGAACACCAGATCGACGGGGTGCGCCCGAGTGTTAACCAGCCAATCCATGTGCTCGGCGCTGTGATGGACGGCGTGGAACCGCCACAGCAGCGGGACCTCATGGCTCAGCCGGTGGCCCCAATAGAAGCCGGTTTCGCCGATCAGGAGGGCCGCCCCGATCCGCAGCCATGGCGGCGCGCCAGCCACGGCCGCGTGGAGGTCCGCCGGCACGACGCGATGGGCGGTCCAGGCAGCGATGGCGAGCGGCGCGCTCAGCAAGGCGCTGGGAAGCAGGCTTGAAAGGAAGAAGTAGCCCAGGTCCACCCAGAACTGCGGGCGGAGCAACCGGCGCGGCTGCAAGAAGGACAGCCGTTCCAAAGTGACGAACACGGCAGTCAGCAGCATCAGCCAGATGCAAACCCTGAACACGTCCACGACGAGGAACCGCATTGCCGGGTGCCGTATCTGCTGTTGTCGGACTGTTGCGGGAGCGGCTCAGCACGCCGCGCCTTGGGCGTAGCTGCGCCTGCGGCGGCGGCGCGGCTTCGAGTGCCCGGCCCCGGCCGCCGGCTGCGCGTCGCCGTTGGCCACGGCCAGGCGCGATGAACGGCGCCGGACGCTGACGACGCCGATGATCGACAGCACGGCGATCACCAGCGTCATCCAGCTTGCCGGCTCGGCCACCGCGGTGATCGACACGCCGTCAAGCATCGCGAAAGGTGGGGCGCCGGACGGGGTACCCGCCGCCAGGAACGACAGCACCTCGCTCGTGCTCGTTGCGGTGTACGTGAGGGCCTGCTTGTACCAGCCGGTGAAGCCCTGCGGTGGGTTGTTGATGATCGGCGTGGAATGCAATTCGTTGCCCAGGGTGACTTGCCACTGCTCGGTCGTCGCGCTGGTGTAGGCCGATCCTTTCTGCTGCGCGGCGCCCCAATAGAACGATATCGCGTATTGTATGCCCACGGTCAGGCCGGTGACGGTTTGCGTGATGGCGCCGACGCTGAAGTCGCCGTCCGCGCCCACGAAGTTGCCGCCGGCCGGACTCGTTGAAGGGAAGCCGTTGCTGGCGCCTGAAGGCAAGGTGCCCTGGAGGATAAGCGCGCCATACTGGACCGATTGGGATCCCGTCGCAGTGGCTGTGCCAGGATAAAATATGAAGTTGTAGCCCGACGTGGACCAACCCGTGACGTTGGTCGTGTTTATCTGGGCGGGGGTCGTCCCCATGGTGGTTTGCTCGAAGTCCCCGTTCACGATCACCGGGACCGCCCGGGCACCTGTCCAACCGCCGCAGAAACAAGGATCGGCACGCTCAACAGGAAGGGACGCAACGTCATAATTCGCCTCAGACATCAACCTCCAGGCGAGAACGCCGAAATCATATGTAAAACCCAATGAACAAAAGCTGAGGTCATGCGCCGAGCGCAACGGCCCGGCTCAGCCCTTGGCGGAGGCGAAGGCGTTGAACGTGATCAGCGTGCAGGTGTCGGCCACGCCCGGCAGCGTCTGCACCCGCTCCGTCACGAACAGCCCGGTGTCCTGCGCGTCACCCAGGTAGAACTTGCCCAGCAGGTCGTACTGGCCGGAGGTCGAATAGATCTCCGACAACTCCTCGATGGTGTCGACCGCGAGCTGGGCGACGCGGTAGGCGTGTCCCATCTGGCATTTCATCTGGACGAAGATCGCGCGCATCGGAGTCCCCTGCTGTCGTTCCGGCAGGCTACCGCGCTTTCGGGACGGCGGCCACGCAAGCTGGCGTGGCCGCCGCGCGGCCGTCCAGCCGCGCGACGCCCGGAGGCCGGCGTCCCGGCCCCGCTTGCGTCAGGCCGCCGCGGTCCCGATGTGGCGGAACATGTTGCGCTTCGCCTCCTCGTCCATCTCCGCCTTGAAGGCGTGGCCCTTGGCCAGCGCGTTGGCACGCTCGGCGGCGGGGCGGGCGCTGATCTCGTCGAACAGGCGCTTGAGGTTCGGCATGCCCGCCCAGGCGTCCTCGCCCAGCACGAACGGCACCGCACGCGCCCAGCCCCAAACCGCCATGTCGATGATGGTGTACGTGCCGCCCACCATGTAGGGCTGCTGGGCGAGGCGCGCGTCAAGGATGCCGTAATGCCGCTTGGCCTCGAACAGGTAGCGGGTCACGGCATAGTCCTTCGGCTCCGGCGCGAAGTGCTTGAAATGCACGGCCTGGCCCGAGTACGGGCCGATGCCCGAGGCGACGAACATCAGCCAGGACAGCAGCTCCCCGCGCATGGCCGGCGTGTCCGGCGGCAGGAACTGGCCGGTCTTGTGAGCGAGGTAAAGCAGGATCGCGTTGCTGTCGAACACCGTCGCGTCGCCGTCGGTGATGGCCGGGGTCTTGGCGTTCGGGTTGATGGCGAGGAAGGCAGGATCGAACTGCTCGCCCTTGCGGGTGTCCACGGGCACCACCTCGTAGGGGAGGCCGGCTTCTTCGAGGAACAGCGCGACCTTGGCCGGGTTGGGCGAGGGGTGGTAGTAGAACTTGATCAAGATGCGTTTCCCATCGTGGTCGGTGAGCGATAGCGCCAGGGGTCTTGGCACGACCAGTCTTGGCACGGCGCGCCCGCGTTGGACAGCGCGCCCGGGTGGGACCGTTGCGGGACCGCCGCAGAACGCCTGAACGAGGAATGCTGGACATGGACACGCAAGCGCCTGGACCGACCCTCCGCCCCGGCGGCCGCGTGCTGGCGGACACGCTGGTGGCCCAGGGCATCGACCATGTGTTCGCCGTGCCCGGCGAAAGCTACCTCGACGTGCTGGACGGGCTGCACGACGTGCAGGACCGCCTGAAGCTGGTCACCTGCCGGTTCGAGGCGGGTGCGGTCAACATGGCCGAAGCCTATGGCAAGCTTACCGGGCGCCCCGCCGCCGCCATGGTGACGCGCGGCCCCGGCGCCTGCCACGGCGCGGTCGGCGTGCATGTGGCGCAGCAGGACAGCACGCCGCTGCTGCTGTTCATCGGCCAGATCCCGTTCGAGGAAACCGACCGCGACAGCTTCCAGGAGGTCGATTACCGCCGCATGTTCGGCCCGCTCGCCAAGTGGGTCACGCAGATCGACGACGCCCGCCGCATCCCGGAGCTGGTCGCCCACGCCGTGGATGTCGCCACCACCGGGCGGCCCGGCCCGGTTGTCATCGCCTTGTCGGAAGAAATGCAGAAGCACCGGGTCGCCGTGCCCGACATCGGCCGCGCGCCCGTGTCCGCCGGGCTGCCGGACCCGGCGGCGCTGGCGCAGATGCAGGCGATGCTGGCCCGGAGCCGCAGGCCGCTGGCGATCCTGGGCGGAAGCGGCTGGACCGAGGCGGGCCGGGTGGCGGTGCGGGATTTCCTGGTGGGGCACAGCCTGCCGGTCGCCGTGGGCTTCCGGCGGCAGGCGCTGTATGACGGCACGTTGCCGAACTTCGTCGGCGACCTCGGCGTCGGCTCCGACCCGGCGCTGGTGGCTCGGGCGCGGGAGGCCGACCTGATCCTTGCGGTTGGCACCCGGCTCGGCGAGGCGACCACCCAGGGCTACCAGCTTTTTCCCTCGGGCAGCGCGCCGATCATCCACGTTTACCCCGATGCCGCCGAGATCGGCCGGGTGTTCCGCCCGGCGCTCGGCATCGCCTGCGGCCTCAACGCCTTCGCCCACGCCGCCGCGGCGCTGCCGCCGGTGGAGGCGTCCTGGGCCGAGTGGACCCGCTCGCTGCGCGCCTTGCGGGAAGCCGGGCGCACGGTGCCGGAGTACGAGGGGCCGCTGAACCTCGCCCAGGTGATGCGCGACCTGGAAACGCTGGCGCCGCCCGACGCCGTGTTCACCTCGGACGCCGGCAACTTCGCCACCTGGCCCGCCCGCTTCATCAACTTCGGCGACGGCCAGCGCATGGTCGGCCCGACCAACGGCGCCATGGGTTATGGCGTTCCGGCCGGCATCGCGGCGGCGCTCGCGTTTCCCAGCCGCATGGCGATCACTTTCGTGGGTGACGGCGGCATGCTGATGACCGGGCAGGAGATCGCCACCGCCTTCCAGTACGGGGTGGCGCCCATCGTGCTGGTGTTCAACAACGCGATGTACGGCACGATCCGCATGTACCAGGAGCGCACCTACCCCGGCCGCGTGTCCGGCACCGCGTTAACCAACCCGGATTTTTGCAAGTACATCGAGGCGTTCGGCGGGCACGGCGAGACCGTCACGGAAACCACTGGGTTCGCCCCCGCCTTCCGCCGCGCCGCCGCCAGCGGCAAGCCGGCGGTGATTGAACTGCGCATGAACCCGGAACAGATCACGTCGCGCGCCACCATCGCGCAGCTTCGGGCGGGTGCGGCAAAGCCAGAGGCCGATTGAGCTGCTCATCCGTAACCGCAAGCGGGTTGACGGACAGGGCAGGGCAAGGATGCCCCATGCCGCGCATCGTTGCCATCAACCCCAATAGCTCCACGGCCTGCGGCGCCGGCATCGACGCTGCCGCGGCGCCCCGTTCCGCATCCCCGGCGGCCCGGCCATTGACGTGCTGAGCGTTTCGGACGGCCCGCCCGGCCGATCAACGAAGGCACCTTGAGCGGCATTCTCCAGCACCTTTTGGCGGGGCGGGTAGCCGAGCAGATCATCCTCGGGTGCTCCCCCAAACCTTCCGTTTTGGGTGGGCCGGATCGGGTGGGCCCGTCGCCAGCGACCTGGCCCGTGCGACCCGCATCGCGCTCGCAGCGGAGACCGCGCTGGGCTTCTCGGATCGGCCCCTGCTCTGGCGTGGATTCCGGGAGGACGGTGCGGTGGGCATAGTGCTGTTGAGTAATTCCAAACCTGCCGAGCCGGTCGATGCCCGGCTCAAGGTCGCCTGGGATGACGCCTACGCAAGGTTGACGGCGCATCGCGACATCCTCGACGAGATCACCAAGCATCTTTTGGCGCGCGGCATCCTTTTTATACCAGCCGCCCTGACGGGCGACCGGTATCAGAGTCGTTTTTGGCGCGCGGC
>CAXSEX010000075.1:0-13240 GCA_964236415.1 uncultured Acetobacteraceae bacterium
CGGGCTTGAGCGCGTAGTAGGCGATCTCGAACCGCACCTGGTCGTTGCCCTTGCCCGTGGCGCCGTGCGCCACCGCGTCGGCGCCGACCATCTCCGCGATCTCGATCTGCCGCTGCGCGATCAAGGGGCGGGCGATGCTGGTGCCGAGCAGGTACTGTCCCTCATACACCGTGTTGGCGCGGAACATCGGGAACACGAAGTCGCGGACAAAGGTTTCGCGCAGGTCGTCGATAAAGATTTCCTTGACGCCGCACATCTCGGCCTTGCGCCGCGCCGGCTCCAGTTCCTCGCCCTGGCCGAGATCGGCGGTGAAGGTCACGACCTCGCAGCGGTAAGTCGTTTGCAGCCAGCGCAGGATGACGCTGGTGTCCAGCCCACCGGAATAGGCGAGCACGACCTTCTTCACATCCTTGACGCGCATGACGCTCTCTTTCGACCAGACCCAGGCAGCGGAGCTAACCTATCGGAGGATGATCCGGCAAGGGCGGAACGGGGCGGGCCTGCTCAGGACCCGAGCGGCACGGCTTGGAAGGGGCGATCAGGCCAACTCGGTCCATAGCGTTTCTCGCGTCGTCATGTCGATGAAGGCAGCGTGCCGGTCGAGAACAGCTTGCAGCCCTGGCCCGATCCGCATTGCGGGCATGGGCGTGAAACCCTGTTTGCGGAACCAAGGACCGTTCCAGGGAGGTGCCTTGAACGTCGCGAGCATTACGGCCGGCAAACCGCCCTCATGTGCCAGGCCGGAAACGCGGGCCAGAAGCGACTGACCAATGCCACGACCGCTTGCATGGGGTGCGACGGAGATGTTGGCAAGGTAGAGCAGGTCATCGAGCGGCTGGGTGAGCGCGAACCCCAACAAGACGTTGCCGCTGCCTTCGGCTACGACCACAACGCCATCTGTAAGCCGGTCAGCCGCAATCAGGGGAGCTTCCGCCGGGTACTCGAAGCCGGAAAGGGCCGCATATCGGGAACGCGCTGCCCGGTCCAAAAGGCGCAGGCGCTCAATCTCGTCAGCCCGCCCCGGTCGGATGCGGACACCTTTGTCGATCACGCTGTTTTCCTCTTTGAAGGTCAGGCAAGGGTGTTTTCAAGCGATCTCTGCCGCCGTGCGGGAGCGGGTCTGGTCGCCCCGCCCAGCCAGCAGGCCGGCGATGGAGATGTCCTCGTCCAGCGATTCCCAATGCAGCCCACGGCTGCTGATCTCGACCTGCTCGCGCTGCTCGGCCGAGCCGTGCAGCAGGCGCGGGAACCAGGCCAACGGGACGCCCAGGGTGCGGCCGTCCGAAAGCTCCACCCACATGCTGTCCTGGTCGAAGCGGACAGCTTTAGCCCTCACCGAAGAACTCATCCCATACCCTCGCGATCTCGTCCCGGCGCTGCTCGATGATCTCGGTCAGCTCCCGAAGCGTTTTGGCGTTGAAGCCGTCATTGTAGGCCGGCTTGACCTCTGGCCAGAGCCAGAACTTGGCGTCGATCCCGTCTCGCAGCACGTGGATGTGCGCCGGTTCGCGAGGGCTTCCCTCATTGGCGTAGAACAGGAACCGGAAACCGTTCTGGCGAAAGACGACCGGCATCCAGCCCCCGTTGCGGTGCGAAGTCCGGCGGCGCCGCTAAAGCGCCGGCACCACGACGCCCCGGCATGGGCCGAAGCCGATGGGCGCCGCACCCTCCCGCCGGGCGCGGGCGCACAGGATCACCTCGTCGCCGTCCTCCAGGAAGCGCCGCTCCTCGCCGGACGGCAGGGTGATCGGGGCGCGTCCGTTCTGGGCGATCTCCAGCAGGCTGCCGCAGCCGTCGAGGGTGGGCGTGGAGATGGTGCCGGTGCCCATGAGGTCGCCAGGGTTCAGGTTGCAGCCGTTGCTGGCGTGGTGCGTGAGAAGCTGCGCCGGCGTCCAGTACAGCGCCAGGCTCGACCCGATGGACAGGCGGTGCGGCGCCAGGCCCTGCTTGCGCATGGCGGCGGTGATCAGCAGCACCTCAAGCTCAAGGTCCAGCGCGCCGCCGTCCTGGTCCGCTGGGTCGTGCAGGTGGGGCAATGGCGCCGGGTCGCCGGGCGGGCGCGGCGGCTGGGACGCGCGGAACGGCGCCAGCGCCTCGGGCGTCACGATCCAGGGGCTGACCGTGGTGCTGAAGCTCTTGGCCAGGAACGGGCCGAGCGGCTGCGATTCCCAACCCTGGATGTCCCGCGCCGACCAGTCGTTCAGCAGGCAGAACCCGGCGATGTGCTCGTGCGCCTCGCCGATGGGAATGGCGGTGCCGAGCGCGTTGCCGGGGCCGACCCACACGCCGAGTTCCAGTTCGTAGTCGAGGTTGCGGCTCGGCCCGTAGCTCGGCACGGCTTCCGAGGCCGGCTTGCGCTGGCCGTTGGGGCGGCGCACCTCGGCGCCGCTGGGGCGCAGGCTGCTGGCCCGGCCGTGGTAGCCGATCGGCACCCATTTGTAGTTCGGGGTGAGCGGCGCGTCCGGGCGGAACAGCTTGCCGGTCCCCTCGGCATGGTGGATGCCGGCAAAGAAGTCCGTGTAATCGCCGACATGCGCCGGCAGGTACAGGATGCAGTCCTCCGCCCGGTGCAGCAAGTGCGGGCGCTCGTCCGAGCCGTCCTGCAGCAAGGCGCTCACCGCGTCGCGCAGCGCCCGGCGCGGCCCGGCGCCCAGCGCCAGCAACGGGTTGAGCGACGGGCCGATGCAGGCATGGGCGGCAGCCTGCGCCTCGTCGTCCAGCAGCCCTTCCTCGTGCACCGCGCGGAGGTCCAGGATCATGCCGCCGATGGCGATGCCGCCGCGCGGCGCCCCGGCCAGCGGCCCGAACACGCCGAGCGGCAGGTTCTGGATCGGGAAGTCCGGGTGCCCGTTGGCGCTCGTCACCCAGCTTTGCAGGGACGGGTCGTGGGTGTGGTCAACGGCCATGCTTGGGTGCCCCCGCGTTCGGGTTGGCCGGGTCGAACTGCTTGCGCAGCCCGGCCCAGCAGTCCGCGTAGTCCTGCTGCAACTGCGGCGCGGTGGCCGCGAACTGCGTGACCCGCTGGCGGTGCCGGCTTTCGAACATGAAGGCCATGGTGCCTCCCAGCTTGTGCGGGGCCAGGTCCACGGCGCTGGCCCGTGCAAAGGCGTCCGCGTCGGGGCCGTGCGGCAGCATGGCGTTGTGCAGGCTGCACCCGCCGGGCACGAAGCTCGGTTTGCCAGGAATGGGCGGCTTCGCGTCATACTGGCCGTAGATCAGGCCCATGAACTCGCTCATGCAGTTCATGTGGTACCAGGGCGGGCGGAAGGTATCTTCTGCCACCAGCCAGCGGTCGGGGAAGCAGACGAAATCGACGTTGGCGGTGCCGGGCGTCTCGGACGGCGCGGTCAGCACGGTGAAGATGCTGGGGTCCGCGTGGTCGAACAGCAGCGGCCCCACGGGGGAGAAGCGGCGGAGGTCGTACTTGTACGGCGCGTAGTTGCCGTGCCAGGCCACGACATCGAGCGGGCTTTGGCCGATCTCGGCCACCCAGAGCGCGCCGCCCTGCTTGACGAACAGGCGGGACGGGGCTTCGTGGTCCTCGAACGCCGCCACGGGGGTCATGAAGTCGCGCGGGTTGGCCAGGCAGTTGGCGCCGATGGGGCCGCGCTCCGGCAGGGTGAAGGCGCCGCCGTAGTTCTCGCACACGTAGCCGCGGGACGAGTTGCCGGGCAATTCTGCCCGGAACTTCACGCCGCGTGGGATCACGGCGATTTCCCCGGATTCCAGGCCGATCACGCCGAACTCGGTGCACAAGCGCAGCCGGCCCTGCTCCGGCACGATCAGCAGCTCGCCATCGGCGTTGCAGAAGTACTCGTCCACCATGGAGCGGGTCGCGGCGTAGACGTGGGCGCCCATGCCGGCCTGGGCGTCCGCGTCCCCGGCGGTGGCGATGGTGCGGATGCCCTCGATGAACGAGGTCGGCTGCTCCGGCAACGGCAGCGGGTCCCAGCGCATGGGGGCGGGCGGCACGGTCACTTCGGCGCAGGGTGCCGTGCGCCACAGCCCGGCCCCACCGTGCGGCATTGAGGCCGGGCGGAACCGGCCCCAATGCCGCACGGTGGGGCGGATGCGATACAGCCAGGACCGCTCGTTGCTGGCGCGGGGCGCGGTGAAGGGGCTGCCGCTGAGCTGCTCGGCATACAGGCCGTACGGGCACCGCTGCGGCGAGTTGCGCCCGACCGGCAGCGCGCCGGGCAGCGCCTCCGTTTCGAAGCCGTTGCCGAAGCCGGTCTGGTAGGCGTGGGTCAGCCCCGCCTCCGCCGTCCGCATCACGTTCACGATCCTGCCTCCGCGGATTGGGCGACCTCGATGGCGTGCAGCACCACGCCGTCGTCACCGATATGGTTGGCCAGCAGCAGCACCAAGGCCGCGTCCAGGCGGCGGGACGCGGCCGGATCCAGCCCGTCATGCGCCGCCACCAGCGCCGCGAACACGCCATCGGGGTCGGCGAGCCGGGGCGAAAGGTCGAGCGGCATCAGGCGACCCGTTCCAGCACGGCCGGGGCGGCGTGCCCCAGGGCGCGGCGCATGGCCGCCGCCACACGCTCCCGGTCGAAGCGGCGGAACAGCGCCGAAACGTGCCCGTCCGGGCGCAGCAGCACGCAGGCGCCCGGGGGTGCCCCGTAGCGCCGCGCAGCAAGGCCCCGCACGTCGTGCAGCGCGTCCGGCGCGATGCGGATCGTTTTCACGCCGGGCATGTCGGGCGTCGCCGGGCCGTCGAACACCAACAACGAGAAACCCGGCCCGGCGGCGTGGCGCAGCAGCCAGTCCGGACGGCCCGCGACGGACACGGGCGCATCCACGGTCGGCGTGCCCGGCAACAGGCAGCCCGGCCACTCGTCGCTGTCCCCCGCGTTCAGCAGGCTGTCCAGCAGCCGGGCGGGGCGGGACAGCCGGCCGGAGTTGACCAACGGCCGCGCGAACGGGTGCCGCGCCGCGAGCATCAGCACCGCGTCGCGGTAGGCGCGGGCGGCGTCGGTCTTCGGCGTGATGAAGTCGGTGGCGCGGGTGCTGTGCCCGATGTTCTCGTCCGCCGCGGCGATGCGCTCGGCGTCGTAGCTTGCGATCAGCGCCGGGCCGGCGGTTCCCTGAATCGCCGCGGCCAGCTTCCAGCCCAGGTTGTCCGCGTCCTGCACCCCGCCGTTGCCGCCGCGGGCGCCGAACGGGCTGACCTGGTGGGCGCTGTCGCCCACGAACACCACGCGGCCGTGCACGAACCGCTCCAGCCGGCGGCAGCTGAAGGTGTACACGCTGACCCATTCCAGCTCGAACGGCACGTCCGGCCCCAGCATGGCCTGCACCCGGGCGATGACGCGCTCGGGCTGGCGCTCCTCCTCGGGGTCGGCGTCCCAGCCGAGCTGCAGGTCGATGCGCCACACGTCGTCCGGCTGCTTGTGCAGCAGGGCGGACTGGCGGCGGTGGAACGGCGGGTCGAACCAGAACCGGCGCTCGCTCGGGAACGGGGCCTGCATCACCACGTCGGCGATCAGGAAGCGGTCGTAGAAGCTCTTGCCCACGAAGGACAGGCCGAGGCGCCGCCGCACGGCGCTGCGCGCGCCGTCCGCGGCGATCAGCCAATCCGTGGTCAGGGCGTAGGACCCGGCCGGCGTTTCCACCGTGACCGCCGCGCCATCCGCCCGGCTTTCCACCCCGGCCACGGCGTGCCGCCAGCGCAGGTCCACGAGGCCGGTCGCCTGGCACGCCTCGATCAGCCATTTTTCGGCGTAGTATTGCTGCAGGTTGATGAAGGCCGGGTATTCGTGCCCATCCTCCGGCAGCAGGTCGAAATCGAACAGCTGGCGCTCGCCGAAGAACACCCGGCCGGTGTTCCAGGTGACGCCCTTTTCCAGCATGCGGGGACCGAGGCCCAGCCGGCCGTAGATTTCCAGCGTGCGCTGGGCGAAGCAGATCGCCCGCGACCCGGTGCTCACGGTGTCGTCGTCATCCAGCACCACCACGGGCACGCCGCGCTGCGCCAGGTCCAGCGCCAGGGTCAGCCCGACCAGCCCGCCGCCCGCCACCACCGCCGGATGGTGCGCCGTGTCCGGGGGGAGCGGCGCCGAGGCGTAGCGGAGGGCAGCCTGCGGCATCAGGGCGTCCCGGGCGCGTTGTCCGCCGGCAGGGCGGCCGCGCCCTGCTCCAGCGCCTGCCACATCTCCACGTCGCGCTCGGCGGTCCAGATGCGCGGGTGGTCAAGGCCGCGCGCCTCGTCATGCGCCCGGGTCACGTTGAACGGCATGCAGTGCTCGAAGATCACCCAATGCCCGTACTTGGGCCGCATCTCCGTCATCGCCTGGTCGTACACGTCCTTCAGCCCGGCGCCGCCGGCGGAGGCGCGCTGCACGACGGCGAACAGGTCGGCGGTGAAGGCGCGGGTGCCCTCGATGGCCTCCCGGCACTCGGCCGCGTTCCGCAACGCCCGGCCACGCCCGGGCACCAGCGCCTCCGCCCCCAGCGCCTCCACGGCGGCCAGCGTGCCCGGCCAGTCGGCGAAATGCGCGTCGCCGCAATACGGGGTCGCGCCGAACTCCACCACGTCGCCGCTGAACAGCACCCGTTCCTTGGGCAGCCAGACCACCGTGTCGCCGGCGGTGTGGCTGCGCCCGATGTGAATGACCTGCACCTCGCGGGCGCCGAGATGCAGCGTCATGCGCTTGTGGAAGGCGAGCGTCGGCCAGGTCAGGCCGGGAATGCTGTCCCGCCCGCGGAACAGGCGGGGAAAGCGGCCGATCTCGCTGTCGGCGTCCTGCTGCCCCCGCTCCGCGATCATGTCGCGGCACACGTCGGAGGCGATGACCTCCGCCCCCTTGTAGGCGCCCGCCCCCAGCACCCGCACGGCGTGGTAGTGGGACAGGACGACGTGGCGGACTGGCTTGTCCGTCACGCCGCGGATGCGGGCGAGCACGTCCCGGGCCATCAACGGCGTCGCCTGCGCATCGACCACCAGCACGCTGCCGTCGCCGACCACGACGCCGCTGTTCGGGTCGCCCTCCGCCGTGTAGCCGTACAAGCCCGGCGCCAGCTCGTCGAAGCTGACCGTCTTGTCCGCGAGATCCTTGGTGCTGGCAAAGCCGGACATGCTGCGCCCTCCGTGGCCTGGATGCACGGTAGGCCGGGCCGGGTTTGGCTTCAACTCACGGGTCCGCGCTGCCTGGGGACAACCGGCCGGGCGCGCGGAGCCAAGCCGCGAAGCCTTCCTCGGACAGTGCGTTCGTCGCAAGGCCGATCATGGCCGCAAGGGCACCGCCCCTCGAAACCGTGATCTCGACGCCGTTCAGGTTGAGGAGCGTGACCGCAACGGCCCAAGCCGTCCGCTTGTTCCCATCATTGAACGCATGGTTCCTCACAAGGCCCAATGCGTAAGCCGCCGCGAGATCATACAGGTCAACAGCCTCGTCGGCGTAGGCGAACTTATTGCGTGCCCGGAGCATGGCGCTTTCGAACAAGCCTTTATCTCTCAAGCCGGGATCCCCGCCGTATGCTGCGATGGCCGCGTCGTGCAGCATCAAGCCGATGTCAAGTTCCAGGAACTCAACCTCGATCATACTCTGCCAAAGCTTGCAGCACGTCCGCCTGCTCCTCCAGCACCTTTCGGGCAACATGGAGCTGACGCTCAAGGGCGGCGCTATGCCTGACGAGCTTCAAGCCGTCATGAAGCTCGATCAGGGTTAACCGCTGACCGACTTCCAGGCCCATGCGGCTCCGGATGTCCTGCGGGAGCTCGATGCCAACCGCGTCGCCATGCTGCTGAACCGTCACCTGCGCCATCATCACCCTCCTCGGCCCGCTTTCGAAGCGGATACTGGCGATACCTTATCCCACAATGGCTTCTTGACACAGCCGCCTCCGACCCGGCTGTCCCAGGGCATCGCCGCGCTCAGGCCCGCCGCGGCTGCTGGCCTACCCAGAACTCCCGGAGGTAGGTGTCAGGCACCGCATCGTTCTGGGCCAGCAGCGCCTCGTGCCGTCCTGTCTCGAACATCTTCAGCCAGGCTTTCTGGTTCGCGGCCTTGCTGCGGGCCGCCCGCCGCTTGAAGTCCGCCTCGGACTTGAACTGGAAATGCGCCACGTAGGCGGTCGCCAGCGCATGGTCCTGGAAGCCCGGGCGGTTGACCAGCGCCCGTGCCCGCTCCGGCCACTTGTCGGTGTAGTGCAGCAGGGGCACGCCGAGCACGTCGCAGACGCGGAGGCCAGGGAGGCCGTAGTCGTCCCAGAAGTGCCAGAACGCGCGGGCGCCCTTGTCGATCCTGGACCAGATCCTCTTCGGATCGGCGAAGCGTGCCCGGATGAAGTTCTTGGTGTGGAAGTCCATCCGGCGGTTCCGGCGGGTGAGGCCGGTCAGCACGCTGCCGGGCTGGCGCGTCCGGCGCCCGTTCGCGCCGTATATGACCCAGTTGAAGTAAACCGCGTCGAAGTGCGGCTCCAGCGGCGCCATGAAGCGGGGCAGGCTGTTGTGCCCCTTGATCACCAGGAACTCGTCGATGTCGAGGAAGCACAGCCACTCGGTCTCGAACCGGTGGTGGGTCAGGAAGTGGGCGTACATGTGCGACTGGCCGCCCTTGCTGGGGTGCCAGTGCCGGTAGGTGACAAACGGGCAAGGCCCCTCCAGATGCGGGCCGATGGCGTTCTTGAGCGTGGAAGCGTTGTCGTCGTTCGAGTAAAGGTAAACGTGGTCGATGCCGATGGAACGGTGGTAGTCCAGCCATTCCAGGATGTCGTTCTCTTCCCAGCGCGCGCAGGCGATCAGCGAGAATCCATGCTTCGGCATCAAGCTATCCCTGGCAACCCTCCAGGTTTATCCCGGCCGGACGTTACGGATCAACACTTGATTCGCCGATGTCCGTCAAGCAGGGGGTCAGCGCCATGCAGGCGCGGCCCTGCGCTGCGCCGCGCCGCAACGGTCGTGACACCGCGGCCCGGCCCGGCCATCCTGGGGCATCGCCGCACCCAGACGGCTTCTTCGGTCAGGAAATGCCCCATGCTCGGTTTGATGCAATCGCAGCCGCTGCTGATCTCCTCCATCATCGCCCACGCCGCCCGCCACCACGCGGAAGCGGAGGTCGTGTCCCGCACAACCGAGGGCGCGACCCACCGCACCACCTACGCCGGGATCGAGCGGCGCGCCCGCACCCTGGCCCGCGCGCTGCTGCGGCTCGGCGTGCAGCCCGCCGACCGGGTGGCGACGCTCGCCTGGAACGGGCACCGGCACCTGGAGCTGTACTACGCGGTGTCCGGCATGGGGTCGGTCATCCACACGGTGAACCCGCGCCTTTCGCCCGACGACATCGCATTCGTGCTGAACGACGCCGGCAGCGGCCTCGTGTTCGCCGACACCAGCTTCGTCCCGCTGCTCGCCGCGGTGGCGCCGCTCGTTCCGGGGGTGCGCGCCTTCGTCCTGCTGGCGGACCCGGCGGACATGCCGGAGGCGGCGCTGGCGCCGGGCCAGCAGCTGCTGTGCTACGAGTCGCTGCTGGCCGACGCCGACGACGACTTCGCCTGGCCGCGGCTCGACGAGGAGGGGGCGAGCGCCCTGTGCTACACCTCCGGCACCACGGGGCGGCCGAAGGGCGTGCTGTACAGCCATCGCAGCACCGTCCTCCACGCCTACGCGGTCAACCTGCCGGACGTGTTCGGCCTGCGCAGCATCGACCGCGTGCTGCCGGTGGTGCCGATGTTCCACGTCAACGCCTGGGGCCTCCCCTACGCCGCGCCGATGGTGGGTGCCAGCCTCGTCATGCCCGGACGCCACCTCGACGGCGCCAGCATGGCGTCGCTGATGAACAACGAGCGCGTCACGATGTCGGCCGGGGTGCCCACGGTGTGGATGGGGCTGCTGCAGCACCTGCGCGCGACCGGGGGCCGGCTCGACACCTTGCGGCGGCTGGTGTGCGGCGGGTCGGCCTGCCCGCCCATGCTGATCGACACCTTCGGCCGGGACTACGGGGTGAAGGTGGACCATGCCTGGGGCATGACGGAAACCAGCCCGCTCGGCACCTACAACAGTTCGAAGCCCGGCACCGCCGCCCTGGTGCCGGAAGACGCCCAGGCGCTGCAATACAAGCAGGGCCGTGCCGTGCCCGGCCTCGATTTCAAGATCGTGGACGACGCGGGCACGGAGCTGCCCTGGGACGGCGCGACCTACGGCAACCTGATGGTGCGCGGCCCCTGGGTGACGCGGCGCTACCTCAACGCGGACGCCGACGCGACCGACGCGGAGGGCTGGTTCGCCACCGGCGACGTTGCCACCATCGACCGGCACGGCCTGATGGAGATCACCGACCGCACCAAGGACATCGTGAAGTCCGGCGGCGAGTGGATCAGCTCCATCCAGCTTGAGAACATCGCGGTGGACCATCCCGACGTGGCCGAGGCCGCCATCGTCGGCGCGCGCCACCCGAAATGGGACGAGCGCCCGCTGCTGGTCGTGGTGCCCAAGCCCGGGCACGCCATCGACGGCGCGGCGCTTCTCGCCTTCTATGCCGGCAAGGTCGCCAAGTGGTGGACGCCTGACGAGGTGGTGGTGGTCGAGCAGTTGCCGCACACCGCGACGGGCAAGCTGAACAAGCTGGCGCTGCGCCAGCAGTTCCGCGATTACAAGCTGGCCACGGCGGCGGATTAGCGCCGCAGCGGCGGAAGCTGCACCAGGACGCGGCCCGGCGCCGGCGCGAAGGCACCGAAGGAGAACTCGACCGGCGGCAGCGCGGCGTAGGCGCTGCCGGGCGGCGGCCAGGCGCCGTAGGGGCTGGCCGCCGCCGGCGCACCCTTCGCTCCCATGGGCGTCATCACCCGGCCGAACACCCGGCGCTGGTAGTCCTCCCCGCGGTCGGCGTTGGCGGAATGGTAGTTGGCCGTCGCCAGGTTCCAATCGCCGGTCTGGCGATACAGCGCCGCCAGAAAACGCGCGGCGTAGCGGGCGTTGGCCGCCGGGTCGAACGCTTCGTCCAGGCTGGCGAAGGCGGTGGGGTGGTGCAGGAGGTTGACCTGCATGCAGCCCACATCGACCGAGCGGACGCCGCGGGCTTGCAAGGTCCGCACGGCGTCGATGGCCTGCTCCTTGCTGTCGAAAAAGAAGCCGGCGCCCTCCACGTTGATGGTCCAGGGCCAGGCGCGCACCTGCTTGGTGAGGGGGTCCAGCCGGCCGCTTTCCACGCGGGAGATCGCCGGCATCAGCTTGTCCGGGAGGCGCGGCGCCTTTTGCGCGGCGGCGATGGCGGCCTCGCAGGCGGCATAAGGGGTGTCAGGCTCGGCCTGGGCCGGGGCGGTGGCCAACAGGAGCGCTAGGGCGGCGAGGGTTTTCAGCATCCGATGCAGCGCCACGGGATCAAGCAGCGATGAGGCCGCCCAGCCGGGCCAGCGCCGCCAAGTGGCTGTCGGTGTCGCCGAAGCCGCGCTCGATCATCGTCATGCGCTTGAAGTGGTGGCCCACGGCGTATTCCATGGTGACGCCGATGCCGCCGTGCAGCTGGATGGCTTCCTGGCCGATGTGGCGACCGCTGCGGCCGATCTGCACCTTGGCGGCGTGCATGGCGCGCTGCCGCTCCAGCGGGTTCGGGTCCGACGCCATCATGGCGGCATACAGCGCCATGCTGCGCGCCTGCTCCAGGGACACGTACATGTCCACGGCGCGGTGCTGCAACGCCTGGTTCTCGCCGATGGCGCGGCCGAACTGCTTGCGGGTCTTGAGGTAGTCCACCGTCATGGCGTGCATCGCGGCCATCACGCCGACGGCCTCGGCGCACAACGCCGCGAGCATCTCGTCGTTCGCCTGCTCCAGGGCCGGGAGCGCCTCGGCCGGGTCGCCCAGGGCCTCCGCGGGCGCGTTCGCGAAGGTGATCTCGGCGGCGCGCAGGCCGTCCTGGGTGGGGTAGCCGCGGCGCGACACGCCGGGCGCGTCGGCCCCTGCCAGGAACAGGCCGATGCCGTGGCGTTCCCGGTGCTGGCCTGCGGTGCGGGCGGTGACGAGCAGGGTGTCGGCGCTGTCGCCGTGCAGCACCAAGCTCTTTTCCCCGGACAAGCGCCAGGCGTCGCCGTCGCGCTCCGCCCGGGTCGTCACGTCGTTCAGGCTGTGCCGGGACTGCCGCTCGACCTGCGCATAAGCGAGGATGCGCTCGCCGGCGGCGATGCCGGGCACGAGCGCCTGCATCTGCGGCTCCGACGCGGCGTGGCGGAGCAAGGCGCCGCAGGCGACGACAGTGGCAAAGTAAGGCTCGACCACCAGGGCGCGGCCGAACGCCTCCATGACGGTGGCGGCATCGACCAGCCCGCCGCCGAACCCGCCTTGCGCCTCCGGGAACGGCAGGCCCAGCAGGCCGAGGTCGGCGAACTGCGCCCAGATGTCCCGGCTCCAGCCCTCCGGCGCCACGCGATAGCCCTTGCGCGCCTCGAAGCCATAGCGGTCCGCGAGCATGCGGTCCACGCTGTCCTTCAGCAGCCGCTGCTCGTCACTGAGATCGAAGTCCATGCCGCCTCCCCCGTGCGCATTGGGGTCAGCGTAGCCGAAACGTGCGGCCCCGCTAACCCCCCCAGCCGAGGCGGCTACAGGCCGTTCTTCACCTTGTCCGCGCCGTTCGTGACCGCGCGGCCGGCGGCGCCCAGATCCTGCCCGGCGCCGGCGGTGGTGTTGCAGGCGCTCAGCACGGGCGCCAGGGCGGCGAGCGCGAGGGCGAGCAGCAGGGCGCGGGCGGATTGGCGGAACATTTGGGTGCGCATCGAACTCTCCTTAATGGCAGGCATCGCATGCCAACTCGCGATGCCCGCGGCGGTTCCGGTTAGAACCCAAGGATCGCCTTTGCAACAATATTCCGCTGGATCTCGTTCGACCCGCCGTAGATCGAGATCTTGCGCCAGTTGAAGTAGGTCGGCGCCGCCTCCGCCGCGTACTCGGGGCCGACCGGCGGCTCGTTGCTGCCGTGCTCGTGGTCGTCGTAGGGCAGGATGTAGGGGCCGACCACGTCCATCAGCAGCTCCGTCGTCGCCTGCTGCAATTCGGACCCCTTGATCTTCAGGATCGAGCTGGCCGGGTTCGGAAGCGCCCGGTCCCGCTTGCGCTCGTCGGCCACGACGCGGAGCTGGGTCATCTCCAGCGCCTTCAGCTCCACCTCGACCGCGGCCAGCTTCTCGCGGAAGTGCGGCTCCTCGATCATGGCGCGGTCGCCGACGTGCTCAAGTGCCGCCAACTGCTTGATGCGGCGGATGCGCGCCTTGCTGACGCCCACGCGGGCGATGCCGGTGCGCTCGTT
>CAXSEX010000076.1:0-13151 GCA_964236415.1 uncultured Acetobacteraceae bacterium
GGATGCCGTTGCGCGCCGAGATGCCGGTCAATGTGATGAAGCCCACCATGCTGGCTACCGAGAGCGGTTGTCCCGCGATCCACAGCGCAGCGACGGAGCCGATCAGCGCCATCGGCACGTTGCCCATGATCAGCAGGGCCAGCACCGCCGAGCGGTAGCGCGAGTAGAGCACCGTGAAGATCATTGCTAGGCTAACAAGGGACAGCGCCCCGATCAGCTTCGTCGCCTCCTCCTGCGCCTGGAACGTGCCCTCGATCGCGACCGAGTAGCCTTGCGGCAACGCCAGCTTCGTGATCTCGGTGCGGATCGCCTCGATATTCGGCCTTCGCCGGAGCCATCGGTGTTGGCCTGCACGACGATGCGGCGGCGGCCGGTCTCGCGCAGCACCTGGTTCGGGCCGTCCGTGTCCTCCACGTCGGCGAAGGTGCGCAGCGGCACCCGGCCTTTCGGCGTCTCGATCAGTAGGCCGGCCAAAGCCTCCGTCGTGCGCTCCGGGTCGGACAGGCGCAGCACCACGTCGAAACGCTTCTGCCCGTCCACGACCTGGCTCACGACCTTGCCGTTGCTGAGCTTTTCCAGATTGTCGGCAAGGGCGGCAGGGGTGACGCCGTAGAGTGCCGCTCGGGCATAGTCGAGCCGAACCTGGAGTTGCGGCACGCGGACCTGGCGTTCCACGAGCAGGTCCACCAGGCCGGGGATCCCGGCCATGCGGGCGCGCAGATCCTCGGCCAGGCCGCGCAGGGTATCGAGGTCGTCGCCGTACAGCTTGACGGCGATGGCTGCGTTCACGCCGGACAGCAGGTGTTCTAGCCGGTGCCCGATTGGTTGGCCGATGTTGAATGCGGCGGGAAGCACTGCGACCCGGCCCCGGAGGTCGGCCAGAACTTCCTCCTTGGGACGGCCGGGCTTCAGGTCCACGTCCATCTCGGTCGAGTGTACGCCCTCGGCGTGCTCGTCCAGCTCGGCCCGGCCGACCCGGCGACCGACGGACTTCACCTCCGGCACACCTTGGATTAAGCGCTCGGCGATGGCGCCCAGGCGGTTGCTTTCGGCCAGGCTGATGCCCGGCTGGAAGGTCATGGAGACCGTCAGCGTGCCCTCGTTGAACGGGGGCAGGAAGGCGCGCGGCAGGAACCAGGCTCCGACGCTCGCCAGCCCGACCAGGACTGCGGCGATGCCGACCAGGGGCGCCAGCTTGTCGAACGACCAGCCCAGCAGCTTCGCATCCCAGCGCTTCAGGACGCGGACGAGCGGGCTTTCGCGCTCCGCCAGTCGTTTCATGCCGGGAATTAGGTAATAGCAGAGTACCGGCGTCACGGTGACCGAGGTCACGAGGCTTCCCAGTATCGAGACGATGTACGCGACCCCCAACGGCGCAAACAGTTTGCCCTCGATGCCCTGCAAGGCGAACAGCGGCAAGAACACCAAGACGACGATGATGGTCGCGTAGATGATGCCGGACCGCACCTCCCGGCTGGCGTCGGCCACCACTTCGAGCACCGCGCGCGGGCTCCCCGCTTCGCGGTTCTCCTTCAACCGGCGAAAGACGTTCTCCACATCGACCACGGCGTCGTCGACCAGTTCGCCGATGGCGATGGCTAGGCCGCCGAGGGTCATGGTGTTGATAGACAAGCCGGACAGGCGGAAGACCAGCACGGTGAACAAGATGGAGATCGGGATCGCAAGCAGAGAGATTGCCGTCGTCCGCACGTTCAACAGGAAGGCGAACAAGATAACGGCAACGACGATGACCGCGTCCCGCAGCGCGTCCTCCACGTTGCTGATCGAGGCTTCGATGAAGTTGGCCTGACGGAACAGCACCTGGTCCGCGCGCACCCCCTGCGGCAGCGTGCGGCCGAGGTCCTGAAGCGCCGCCTCCACGGCGCGGGTCAGCGGGACCGTGTCGGCGCCGGGCTGCTTCTAGACGGACAGGATGACGGCCGGCTTGCCCCCAGCGCCCGCGTCGCCCCGCTTGAAGCGGGGAGCAAAGTCCACGGCAGCAACCTGGCCCAGAGTGATGGCTTGGCCGTCCCGCATCGTGACCACGAGACTGCGAAGGTCCTCGATCCGCGTCGTGCGGCCAATGTTGCGCACCACGTATTCCGCCCGGTTCTGGTCCACGAAGCCGCCGCCGGTGTTAGCGCCGAACTGCTTCACGGCGCGTTCGAGGTCGTCCAACGACACGCTGAGCCGGGCCATCTGGGCGACATTCGGCGTCACCTGGTATTGCCGCACCTCGCCGCCAATTGGGATGACCTGCGCCACGCCCGAAATCGCCAGCAGGCGGGGGCGCACGGTGAAGTCGGCGAGTTCGCGCACCTGCATCGGGCTGACGCCCTCGCCCGCCTTCGCATCCACGCTCATCGCCACCAGCATGATCTCGCCCATGATGGACGTGACCGGCCCCATCTGCAGCACGACGCTGGCCGGCAACTGCTCGCGTACGGAGGCGATGCGCTCGGCGACCTGCTGGCGGTTACGGTAGAGGTCGGTGCCCCAGGCGAACTCGACGTACAGGATCGACAAGCCGACCCCGGAGACGGAGCGCACTCGTTCCACGCCGGGCATTCCGTTCATGGCGGTTTCCAGCGGGTAGGTGATGAGTTGCTCCACCTCCTCGGGCGCCATGCCCTCCGCCTCGGTCATCAGCGTGACCGTGGGCCGGTTGAGGTCGGGGAACACGTCCACCGGCATACGGCTCAACTCGAAGCTGCCATAGCCGACCAGGACAAAGGCGGCGACAAGCACGAACAGCCGGTTGTGCAGGCTGCCGTGGACGAGTGCGCCGAAGAACCGACCCATCAGCGCACCTGGCCCAGAAGCTCGGCACCCTGGACAACGATCCGCGGCATGGGATCGGCGGGCAGGCCGGACAGCACCAACACCCGGCCGGCATCGAGCGGCCGGACCCGTACTGGGCGCGCGACGAAGCGCTCGGCCGAGACATGGTCCCACACCGCCGGCAGGCCGTTTGCCTGCCGCACGATTGCCGCACGCGGGAGGGCCACTCCCTTCTCCCGGATGCCGTCCAACTCGGCCACGACGGTGACTGGCGAGCCGACCGCCAAGCTGGGCGGCGGATCGTCGATACGGAATTGCAGCGGGATGGCGCCCTGCCGCAGCGTGAGCCCGCGGCCGATGAAGCTGACGGCAAGCCGGGTTCCGTCCACCGTGACGGCGGAGGCCTTCTGGATCTGCCCTGCCAGCGCCGGGTCGGTGAGGATCGCCTCGATCCAGAGCCGGGCGGGATCAACGATTTCGAACAGCACGGCGGCGCTGTCCACCAATGCGCCCACCTGTGCGTTGGCGACCGCGACCACGCCGGATACCGGTGCACGCAGCACTTCGGCGCCCGCGATCGAGGGCACCAGGGCCGCGCGCCGCCGCCGAGCGCCATCCAGCTCCAGCCGGGCCTCATCGATATCCTTGCCGGCCACACTGCCGGCGAGCGCCGACAGGCGCGTGACCTTGGCCTGGGCGAGCCGGACGGTCGCATCCAGCTCCGCAACCTGGGCCTGCACGCCGCCCCGCTCGACCGCGCCAATCGAGGGCGTGACCACGGCGAGAACGTCGCCCTGCTGCACGCGCTGCCCGAGCCGCGCCAAGCCCCGCTCGCCGGGGCCGACCCGGCCCACCTGGCTGGCCTGCACGCGGCCAGCCGCCTCGGGGTCGGCTACCACCTGGCCAATGACCTGGACGGTTCGGGCGGCCTCGTTCTCAGCCGCGAGCACGGTGCGGATAGCAAGGATGCGTTGCGCGTCCTTCGGCATCGAAACGCTGCCGTCTGGCTGCCGCCGAGGCGCGTCCGTGGCCGCGGGGGCGTCGGTTCATCTCCATCGTGGCCTGGGTGAGCGAGTGCCGCGCCGGCCACCAGCAACCCCGAAAGCAGCGCCATCCCGCCCGCAGCCGCGCGCAGGCGGCCACGAGCCAAAAACAGCAGCGTCGTAAACACGCCCAGTAGGAAGCCGAAGCCGGCGATGACCGGCCCCCGCTTGTCGCCCAACGCGGCCTGCAACCGTGCCCGTGGCCCGACCGATCCGGGCACGGCAGCCTGGCCGGTATCAGGCAGGTCTAGGCTCGCGTTCAGCAGGTCCGTCTCCTTGCCAGACGTGACGGTGAACACCAGCTCATGCCGGCCCGGCCTGGCGAGCCAGGGCGCGGCTAGGCGATAGGTGCTGTCCGGCTGCGACTCCACCTTTGCTGTTGAGTCGCCCTCGGCAACCTCGATCGTCGCACCCTCGATCGGCTCGTTGGTTGCGAAGCGATCGAGGGTGAGGACCGCCGCCCCACCTCGGACGATCAGCACCAGCTCGAACAGGTCCGAGTGCGCTTCGGTCCGAGGTGCCGCGGTGCCAGCCGAGACGGGAATTACTTCGTGGCCGTGGCCCGGATGAGCCCCAGCCGGCACCGTGCCCAGTAGGACAAGGGACATGAGGGAGAGGACGCGGACGAGGTTCGTCATGGCAGCAATCCGAGTGTCTGGTTCAAGCGGGACCGGGACTGGCGCACTGCGATTTCGGCACGGCCCTGGGACACCTCCGCTTCGGTGGCCAATGCGCGGACGCGGATCACGTCGCCCAGCGAGACCTGGCCGCCACGGAATGCCGCCTCCGACAGCCCGCGCTGTTGGCGGAGCACGGCGGCCCGTTGCCGCGCGGTGAGCAGCGTCTGGCGTACGGTGTCCAGCTCGATCCGGGCGCGTGCGGCCTGAAGGTCAAGCTGGCGGCGCAGGTTCTCCCGGGCCGCCATGGCATCGGTCAGGTCGGCCTCCGCCGCGGCCTGGCGAGGCGCGTTGCGCGCCGCGGTCGCGAAGGGAAGGCGGAACTGAATACCGATGCGGTTGTCGTAGTAGTTGTTGCCCGCCTCGCGCGAGCTTCGGCCGAGCACGCCGATTTCCGGGCTTTCGCGAACCTGCACCGCAGCCAGGCGGCGGCTGGCATCGGCTGCGGCGACCGCGCTGTCCGCTTCGACAAGCCGAGGATTGGGCGGGCCGCCAACACCCGGCGGCGGATCGGGTTCGTTCAGCGCCGCAGCATCTGGGTCGAGCCCCGTCAGGCTGCGGAACGCCAGCCGTGCCCCCTCCAGCGTGGCCCGGCGTTCGCCCAAGGCGATCTCGGCCTCCATGCGGTCCAGCCGCGCGGTCAGCAGCTCCGCTTCGGCCGCCTCGCGACCGCGGACCCGGCGCCCCACATCTGCCTCCAGCGTGCGCGCGTCGCGGAGCCGGGCCTCGGCGCCGCCCAGCTCGACCTGGGCTAGGGCGAAGGCGGCCAACGAGTCGCGGACCTCGCCCGCCACGGCCAGGCGCTGCGCCCTCTGCTGCGCTGTGAGCCGCGACAGGTCGGCGTCGGCGACCCGGCGGCTCGCGGTGCCTTCGCCGGGCAACCACAAGGGGGTTGAGATGGACAGCTCGGCCTCCCGTCCGCCGCGGCGGTTCACGACACCATCCGCGACGTAGCCGCCGCCCAGGGTCGGCGGGCCTGGAGTCAGGCTGTCGGCGGACCGGCTTCGTGCGATTGCGGCGGCCTGCCTGCCCGGGACTCCGGCCAGTTCCGGGCTGCGTGCCCAAGCGCCTTCCATGGCTGCCCGCAGCCGTGCTGCGGCCTCGGCTGGTGGCAGGGCAGGAGGGGGAGGAACCTGTCGTGACGTCGGGAGTGCCGCGCGTTGTGCGGGGCTGGGGCTATCGTCCGGGCCAACTACTTCTGGAGTAGAGCCAGGCAGAACGCCGGCGCCCGGCAAGGCCAGGCTTGGCAGGCCCGGTCCTGACCGCACCGTTGGTGGGGAGGACACGGCGGCGCCCGCTGGCGGCGATGGTGCCCGTCCGGATCGTGCCTCTGGCAATGCCCGAGCGCCTGGGGTGATGAACCCTTGTCCGTAAGCATCGCCGGTGCCGCAAGACAGCGCGAGCGCGAGCGCGGCCGCAGCGGTGACGACGATGCGAGGCGGTTGCGATCGCGAAGGAAGTGCGGACGCCAGCTTGAGCGGCGCAGCACCTCGGGTTCGATAGGGCATTGTCGTACTCGTCTCTGGCCTGCGCTGTTGCGCCCAGGCGGGTCCGTGGAGCGGGGCACCCGGAGTGCGGCGAGCGCACTCGGGGCGTCATGGCCCGCGTAAAGCGGGCCTAGCGGACAGAGACGGGTCTCGGTGGGTCGAGGTCGCCGAAGGGTGCCACGCCGGACGGGGTGGCGAACTCGGCCGAGATCCAGACCTGCGGCAAGGGGAAGGTTGGGATCAAGACTGCCGTTGGCAGGACGGCGACGCCGAAGCACGAAACGGCGCACTCGGCTGCCGTGGCGCAGCCCGGGCAATGGAGCGGGGCCTTCGCCGGCCACGCTCCGGCGTCAGTGCGGGAGCCGTCAGAGGCCAGCACGGCGCCGTGGGTGTGAACGGACCCGCCGGCATGTACGTGGGTGACGCCGGGGCCGGGACGGCCGGCTTCGAATACCGACGCGAACGCAGGCGCAGCCAGCCCGGCCGAAAGGACCAGGACCAGCATCCAAACGAAGCAGCGGAGGCGGGCCACGCGCATAGGCAGACGATATGGGCTACGCCCTACCAGTGTCGAGCGGGGCGAGCCCAGGCTCATGCGCCAGGCTTGTCGCCGCAAAATGCCTCAGAGCTTCGCATGTCGACCTCCGGGTTACGGCCCTTGATGGACCTTCCTACCGTAGCAAGGTCAAGAGGCTTTCAACGGTCAACCCGGCTGCATTCGATGGCCATGCGCCGGGGGAGGAACATCTCCGCCTGCATAGCCTCGTAGCTTGTCGTAGGCGGCGATCTGTGCCGGGCTGAGGACCGCTCGCATTTCGAGGTGCGCGGCCAGGTGAACGCCGCGAAGGCGTCCCTGAAGCGACCCGATGGCCTCGGTTTCGGTGCCGAGACGGGCCGGTGTCATCATCCCTTGCCGGAACTGGGCGTCCAGATCCCGTTCGCGTGCGACGAGTTCGGCGCCAAGCGGCTTGGCTGCCGCCTCCATGCGACGGAACGATGCTTGGACTGCCGCCATCTGCTCGGGCGTGAGGCCGAGCTTGCCCTGGAGTTCGTCCACTCCGCATCATATGTGTTCCTCCAGGTCGTATGCACCATACGCCGGCTTCGGCACGGTCCCACAAGGTCACTTCGGCCCGCCCGGCAGAACCCGGCCGCCACCGGCGGCAAGGTCCACGAGGATCGGGCAATCGGGCCTGTTATCCCCATGGCAGGTGACCGCCAGCGTTTCGAGTGTCGCGCACATAGAGGTGAGTTCGCCGATCTTGGCCCGCAATTCGGCGACGTGCTCAAGCGCGATGCGCTTCACCTCCCGGCTTGGTCTTTTCCGATCGTGCCACAGACCGACTAGAAGCTTAATCCGATCCATAGACAGGCCGAGGTCGCGTGCCCGGCGGATGAAGCGCAGCGTTTCGACCTCACTGGGTCCATAGGACCGGTAGCCGCTTCCGGTCCGTACCGCTTCCGGTACCAGCCCAATACTCTCGTAGTAGCGCACCATCTTGGCGCTGACGCCGGACGCCTTCGCAGCTTCGCCAATGACCATGTCTGAACTCCGATCCCGATAGATGAGGGTTCCAATGCTTAGAAGGTCAAGAAGGGAAGAACCTGTCATCGGCAGGTGAGTAGATTCCGAGCCTTCCCTTCCGGCACGGAACATCCGTATCGACAACGCGTTGGTCCCTTGCACGAGAGTTGGGCGGCCGGTTCTTGGAACCGGCTGAGGCTGCGCGACGCCGCAGTCCGTGAGGACGAAGAGTGCCCTTGGGCGCCGCGACCTGCCAACGGATCGGAGCAGTCTCCAAATGAACAGCCTGATTTCACGCCGCGCCCTGCTCGCAGCATCCGCCGCTTCAACCGCGGTGCCTGGTTTGCTGGTAGCTACTCCGGCGGCGGCGACGGGATCCACGCGTCTGCTTATCGAGCGCCGCACTATTGAGGTTGATGGCCGTGCCGCGTCGGTCTTTGGCATCCGCCGCCCGGACGGCACGCCCGGCGTTGTGCTCGATCCCGGGCAGCCATTCTCGGCGTCGGTCGAGAACCGCTGCGGCGAGGCGACGATCATACACTGGCACGGCCAAACGCCTCCCTTCCTTCAGGACGGGGTTGCCGAGACGGGCGGCACCATCATCCAGCCCGGTGCTGCGCAGTCCTATGAGTTCCGCGCCCACCCAGGCACGCATTGGATGCACTCTCACCATGGTCTCCAGGAGCAGGCGCTGATGGCGGCCCCCCTGGTTGTCCGCACTGCCGACGACCTGAAAGCGGATATGCAGGACGTTACGGTCCTGCTGCACGATTTCTCGTTCCGTGATCCTGCCGAGGTATTGGCGGCGGTCACTGGCCAGAGCAAGGCCGGAGTGCCTATGCCCGGGATGGCGAGGGACGCTGCTGCGTCTGATCTGAACGACTACGACTACGACGCCTACCTGGCCAACGACCGCACCCTGGCCGACCCGCTGGTGATCCGGACAGCACCCGGCGACCGCGTCCGGCTCAGGCTCATTAATGGCGCGACGTCGACGGCCTTCTGGATCGACACCGGGGCGCTGGACGGCACGGTCGTCGCGGCGGACGGCAACCCGGTGCAACCGGTGACCGGCCGCCGCTTCCCGCTGGCCCAGGGACAACGGCTGGACATCATGGTCACGATCCCCAGGGACGGCGGCGCGTTCCCGGTCCTGGCGCAGCGCGAGGGTGACCGGAGGCGCACGGGGGTCGTGCTTGCGTCCGCGGGCGCCCCCATCCGCAAGTTGGTCGACATGGCGGAGGCTGCCGTCCCGCCGCTGGACAACTCCCTGGAGGCGAGGCTGGTGGCCGCCACGCCGCTGCCTCCCGGCAACGGGGCGATCACCCACAGGATCACGCTGACCGGGTCCATGATGCCGTACGTTTGGTCGCTCGACGACCGCACGTGGGCGGACCACGTGCCGCTGCGCGCGTCGAAGGGTCAGCGCGTCATCGTCGAGATGTCGAACCGCACCCGGATGGCGCATCCGATGCACCTGCACGGCCACCACTTCCAGGTTGTCGCGCTGGACGGGACGCCCCTGCCCGGGGCCATGCGCGACACCGTGCTGGTGCCCGCAAGCGGCTCCGTCACGGTCGCGTTCGATGCCGACAACCCCGGCCGCTGGCTCTTCCACTGCCACAACCTCTTCCACATGGCGACCGGGATGATGACCGAGCTTGCCTATGACGGCATCGCCTGACCGCCCCGCCCGACCCCATTCCGCATCCTGAAGGATACCTGACATGAACCGCACCGCATTCCGCCTCTCCCTCGCCGCCGTGGCCGTTTTCGCCTCCATGGGCCTCGCGGCCGCGCAGACGCCGGATCCGCACCATGCTGGGGCGCCTGCGGCGGGGATGCCGACCATGCCGCCCCAAGCGGGCATGCCGATGCCGGGCGCCGGGGGTCAGGCGGCCGGCCCCATGGGCGGGGACATGGGGCGGATGATGGAGATGATGCACCCGATGATGGCGGGCGGAATGGGCATGCCGTTCGAACACGTCGAGGGCCGCATCGCCTACCTGAAGGCTGAGCTGAAGGTCACGGATGCGCAGTCGGCACCCTGGACCGCGTTCGCGGACACGATGCGGGCCGATGCGACTGCGATGAAGGCGATGCACGAGGGCATGGGGAAGGCGCCCATGCCGACCGCGATGCCCGACCGCATGGCGGCACGGCGCAAGATGATGTCTGAGCGCATGGCGATGATGGACCGCTCGGAGGCGAGCATGAAGGCGCTGTATGCCGCGCTGTCGACCGGGCAGCGGACGACGTTCGACCAGCTCATGTCCGGCCCGATGGGGATGATGTGAGCCATGGGCAACGGTGAAGCCCTGGATCCAGGCGCCACGCCCGCGACCCCTGGCCGAGGTCCGTCGGCGGCGTCGTGATGTGCGGGTTCCTGCTCGTGGCGGGCTTCTACCTCCTGACCGAGCACACGGCGCATCTCTGGGGCGTGCTGCCGTTCCTCCTGCTCCTCTCGTGCCCGCTGATGCACCTGTTCCACCACCACGGGCACGGGAAGCACGCGGCCGGGCCGCCCCCTGTGCCGGGTAACGGGCAGGGCGGGACATGACCCACGACGCACCGGCCTACGGTCTGTGGCTGCTGGCGGCCGGGAACGCGGCCCTTTTCATCATGTTTGCCTTCAGCTTCGGCAAGCCGCAGTCCCCGCGGGACTGGCGCTCGTTCGGCATGTTCAGCGCGTTCATCGTGGCGCTGTTCGCCGAAATGTACGGGTTCCCGCTCAGCATCTACCTGCTGTCGGGCTGGTTGCAGACCCGGTATCCCGGCCTTGACCTTATGTCCCACGACGCCGGGCACCTTTGGTCGACGGTGTTCGGCCTGTCCGGCAACCCGCATTTCAGCGTGCTGCACATCCTGAGCTTCTTCGCGATCGGGGGCGGGTTCCTCCTGCTCGGCTCGGCGTGGCCGGTCCTCCTGGCGGCCCAGAAGCAGGGACGCCTGGCGACGACGGGCGTCTACGGCCGGGTCCGCCATCCGCAATACGTCGGCTTCATCGTCATCCTGTTCGGCTTCCTGCTCCAGTGGCCGACCATCCTCACCCTGCTGATGTTCCCGGCCCTGGTCGTCATGTACGTCCGCTTAGCCCATGCCGAGGAAGCCGAGGCACGCCAGAAGTTCGGCGACGCCTACGTGCGTTATGCGGCCCGCGTGCCGGGCTGGCTTCCCCGGCCCGGAAGCCGGGTCGTGCAGGGCGGACCCGCTTGATGGGGACCAACATCGGTCTCCCATGAAGCCTTGACCTTCCCACCATGGGAATCACCACGTCCGCATCCACGCCAAGCCATTCGGCGCGTTCCGATCGGAGACCGTCATGAGCGAGCACCAGACCGACCACCGTCCTGAGACCAAGGGCGGCTGCGGCTGCGGCAAGAGCGTCCCGGCCGGGGTCGTCTCTGTCGTGGACCCTGTCTGCGGCATGAAGGTCGATCCGGCCACGTCCAAGCATCGCCACGAGCACGACGGGGTGACCTACCATTTCTGCTGCGGCGGGTGCCGCGCAAAGTTCGCGGCCGACCCTGGGGGCTATCTGAAGCCCAAGGCCGCGGAACCCGCGAAGCCCGGTGCCATCTACACCTGCCCGATGCACCCGCAGATCCGGCAGGTCGGGCCGGGAAGCTGTCCCATCTGCGGCATGGCGCTTGAGCCTGTGGAGATCAGCGCCGAGGCGACGCCGAACCACGAACTGGCCGACATGTCCCGGCGGTTCTGGGTCGGCCTCGTGCTGACGCTCCCGGTGTTCATCCTGGAGATGGGAAGCCACGTCCCGTGGCTCGGGCTGGGCAATCTGGTGCCGGAGCAGTGGTCGATCTGGATCCAGTTCGCCCTGTCGACGCCCGTCGTGCTGTGGGCCGGGTGGCCGTTCTTCCAGCGCGGGGCGGCGTCGGTGCGGACGGGCCACCTCAACATGTTCACCCTGATCGCGCTCGGCACCGGGGCGGCCTACCTCTATAGCCTAGTCGCCACCTTCGCGCCCGGCCTGTTCCCGGCCGGGTTCCGCATGATGGGCGGCACCGTCGCGGTCTACTACGAGGCGGCGGCGGTCATCACGGTGCTGGTGCTGCTCGGCCAGGTGCTGGAACTGCGCGCCCGGGACCAGACGGGTGGGGCGATCCGCGCGCTGCTGAACCTCGCGCCCAAGACGGCGCGACGCCTGCGCGACGGGGCCGACGACGAGGAGATCGCGCTCGACCAAGTTCAGGTAGGCGACCGCCTGCGGGTGCGACCCGGCGATGGCGTGCCCGTCGATGGCACCGTGCTCGACGGCAAGAGCGCGGTCGACGAGTCCATGGTCACGGGCTAGTCCATGCCGTCGCCCAAGGGGAAAGACGACAAGCTCATCGGCGGCACCGTGAACGGCTCCGGGTCGCTGGTGATGCGGGCGGACACGCTGGGGGCCTCCGGGATGCTGTCGCGCATCGTGGCAATGGTCGCCGACGCGCAGCGTAGCCGGGCGCCGATCCAGAAGTTGGCCGACACCGTGGCCGGCTACTTCGTGCCCGCGGTGCTCGGCATCGCGATCCTGGCCTTCATCGCCTGGGCGGTCTGGGGTCCGGCGCCCGCGCTCGCCTTCGCGCTGATCGCGGCCGTGTCAGTCGTTATCATCGCGTGCCCCTGTGCGCTGGGCCTGGCCACGCCGATGTCGATCATGGTCGCCGTCGGCAAGGGCGCCGGGGCGGGCGTGCTGATTAAGTCGGCCGAGAGCCTCGAGCGGATGGAGAAGGTCGACACGCTGGTGGTCGACAAGACGGGCACGCTGACGGAGGGCAAGCCCCGGGTTATCGCGGTCGTCCCGGCCGCCGGGTTCACCGAGGACGACCTGCTGAAGCTTGCCGCAAGCCTGGAGCGGTCGAGCGAGCACCCGCTCGCTGCCGCGGTCATGCGGGCAGCCAAAGAGAAGAACATCGCTGCCGCGGAACCCGCGGACTTTGTGTCGGTGACCGGGAAGGGCGTCACTGGGAAGGTAGGCGGGCGTCTCGTGGCACTCGGCAATGCCAAGCTGATGGCCGACCAGAAGGTCGACATGGGCAGCCTGTCGGCGAAAGCCGACGAGCTGCGCGGCTCCGGCGCGACGGCCCTGTTCGTGGCCGTCGACGGCAAGCCGGTGGCGTGATCGCCATCGCCGACCCGATCAAGCTGACCACGCGGGCGGCGCTGGACAGCCTGCGCGCGGACGGCATCCACGTCGTCATGCTTACGGGCGACAACAAGACGACCGCGCAGGCCGTGGCCAAGCAGCTCGGCATCGATGACGTCGAGGCGGACGTGCTGCCCGAGGACAAAAACCGCATTGTGAAGAAGCTGCGCGCGGACGGGAAAATCGTCGCGATGGCAGGTGACGGCGTGAACGACGCGCCCGCTTTGGCCGAGGCCGACGTGGGCATCGCGATGGGCACCGGTACCGAAGTCGCGATCCAGAGCGCCGGGGTGACGCTGGTAAAGGGCGACCTCGCCGGCATCGCCCGCGCCCGGGCGCTAAGCCGCATGACGATGCGCAACATTCGTCAGAACCTGGTGTTCGCCTTCGCCTACAATGCCATCGGCATCCCAGTGGCGGCGGGCGTGCTTTACCCAACGTTCGGCATCCTGCTCAGCCCGGTAGTGGCCGCACTGGCGATGTCGCTGAGCT
>CAXSEX010000077.1:0-12976 GCA_964236415.1 uncultured Acetobacteraceae bacterium
AATGGGCGTGTCGAAGCCGGGCAGGACGGACGTGCGGTTGAAGGTGATCTGCCCGGTGCCGGACAGGGCGCCGCGGAACGCCATGCCCGGACCTTCGGAAACAATCTGGCCGTTGTTGTTGACCGCGCCGTTCACCACCACCCGGCCCGTGCTCGGACCGGCCTCAGTCGGCGAGATGCCCCCCATCAGCAAGCCGCCGGCCAGCAGGGTGAGGCCGCCGGTGCTAAGCGTGCCGCCGGCTTGCTCGAACACGCCGTCCTTGCCGATGGTCAAGGCGTTGGCCGTGGCGTAGTCGCGGCCGTTGCGTACGTTCACGTAGGCCGAGTTGTCGATCCGCGTCAGCGTGGACTCGACGGGCACATAGCGGGTGCCGTCCCACTCGTTGATCTGCGATCCCGGATCGTCATAAACGAGCTGCGTCCAGTAGCTGTGGGTCGGGGTGGGCTTCGGTCCGGTGAGGGTTTCGATGTCCATGACGAGGCCGCCGGCCTTGCCGCCAAGGTTGATCGTCCGGCCGTCGCCCAATGCCTCGAACGCCCCGTCGAACAGGGTGTGCGCGGCGGTGCCGTACTGGGCGATGCTTGATGTGTCGACCGTCGCGGTGCCGTCCAGGACTTGCAGCTCCCAGGCGATGTAGATCGGGTTGCTGCCGGTGAACTGCACGTCGCCCCGGGTCTGGATGAAGGTGAACATCAGCCCGGCGTTCACGATCTTGCCGCCGTTGACCACAAGCGGGCTGCTTTGGAACTCCTGCCCGAGCGCGCCCGACGAGCCAGGCGCGAAGGTCAGCGTCCCGTCCACCTCCAGGCCGATGTTCGAGTTGGCCAGCTCCAGCGAGTTCACCGTCACGTCCGTGCCGGCGGCGATCACCGGGGCGTAGGCGGCGCCAAGCGGCGTCTTGTCGATCACCACATCGGCCGCGGGACCGTTCGGAACCATCCCGCCCGCCCAGTTGGCGGCGGTGTTCCAGTTGCCGGAGTTGCCTTCATTCCACGTGAACTTAGCCATGCGTGCGCTGACCTTGAAAATGCACCGGCTGGTGCGGAGCCGCCCCATCCATGCTGGCCACGTCGGATGACCGCCGCCCAGCTTGGGCGGCGGTCAACCGGCCTGCCAACCCGGACAGGAACGTTCCTGTTACAACATGAACGGAGGTTTACGTTGGGATGCCGAATCAGTCATGGGCCTTGGTGCCTGAACTCTTTGGTCCAATGAGGGAGTGCCCCCGTCGGGCAAAGCCCGAAGCTGTTGCGTAAGCGTGGCGCGGATGCCAATGTCGCCGCGGCATCACCCGCGGCAGCACCGACGACCAGCAGCCCGCCGCGGATAAAGGCCGGGCAACCCGCGTGCCCACCCCGGGCAGGCACGGTTCCGGAAGGGCGCATGACCTCGCCCGCCCGCTTTTTCCTGCTGGCGGGGCTTGCTCTCCCCTGGCCTGGCTGGCAGCGGGGGCGCGAAGGCAGCGGGGCGGTCCCAGGCTGGGCCGCTCGTCGGAGCGGATGCGCGAGGCCGGCGCCGTGTTCGACCGCATGTCGGCGGCGCTCGCCGCGCGCGAAGGGGAGCGCAAGGAGGCCGAAGACGCCGGGCGGGCGGGAGAAGCGCGGCTGGCGCGCCTGCTCTGCGCTTCCGCAGCTTTGCCGACAACCTGCGGGACGTGCTGTGGATCGTGGACGCCGAGGCGCGGCGGCTGGAATACCTCAGCCCGTTCTACGAGCAGGCCTGGGCGAGCCGCGCGACCGGATCATGCAGGACCTCGACCGCTGGTCCGCAACCGTTCATCCCGACGACCGCGCGCGCGCCGGGGAAAGCCTGCCGCGGGTGCTTGCGGGCGAGGCGCACGGCATCGAGTACAGGATCGTCAGGACGGCGCGCGCGCCGTGGTGGCCGAGCATCTCCGCGAGTTCGGCTACACGGTGCTGGACGTTGCGGACGGGGCTGCGGCATTGCGCCTGCTTTGTCTCGGTGCGCGCGTGGACGTGCTGGTGACCGATGTCGGCCTGCCGGGCGGGCTGAACGGCCGGCAGGTGGCCGACGCCGCACGCGAGCGCAGGCCGGGCTTGCCGGTGCTGTTCATCACGGGTTACGTGGATGGCGTGTTGGACTGCCAGCTTGCGCCGGGCATGGAGGTGATCGGCAAGCCGTTCGCGCTGGACGCCCTGTCCGCGCGCGTGCGGGCCATGCTGGGGGCGGCGCCCGTCCATTGACCTCCAGCCGCCGGGTCGCGGCCTGGTCCCGTCAGGCCCGGCTCGGCGAAGCCGACGCGGCAAGCGCCTTCAGGGGCTGCGTCGTGTCCGCCAGCCACGCCGGGTCTACGACCAGGGCGCCGGCGACCAGCGCCTTGCCCTGCACGTAGTCGCGCGTGGCGTTCACGCAGTCCAGCGCGACCACGGCGGAGCGGCGCAGGTAAATCACCGAGAAGCTGCGCGCGGCTGGCTCGCCCCGGACCACGAGGGCGTCGTGGCCGGCGGACAGGCCGACCGTCTGCAGCCGCAGGTCGTATTGGTTGGACCAGAACCAGGGCACCGCATCGTAGGGCGCGGGCGCGCCGGTGATCGCGCGGGCGGCGACGAGCGCCTGGTCAACCGCGTTCTGCACCGATTCAACCCGGACGCTGCCGCCGTCCGCGAACCGGTTCCGGTGCGTTGCGCAGTCGCCGGCGGCATAGATGTCCGGCAGGCTGGTGCGGCAGCAGGCGTCCACCTCCACCCCGTTCCCGCCCGCGGCGCCGGCGTCGAGCAGCGGCTGCACCGCGGGGATGATGCCGATGCCGGCCACCACCATGTCGGCCGGCAGCACCGTGCCGTCGCCGAGCCGGACGCCGCCGGCCCGGCCATGGCGCTCCTCGATGCGGCTGACAACCGTGTTCAGCATGACCTGGACGCCGCGGGCGCGGTGCTCGGCCTCGTAGAAGCGTGACACCGGCTCGCCCGCGACGCGGGCCAGCACGCGGCCCTGCATCTCGATCACCGTGACCGCCTTGCCCATCTCCGTCAGCACGGCCGCGGCTTCCAGGCCGATGTAGCCGCCGCCGACCACCGCCACCCTGGCCGCCGTTGCCAGCTCCTCGCGCATGAGGTCCACGTCGGCGCGCGTGCGGACGGCGTGGACGCCGGCCAGGTGGCTTCCGGCGCAGGGCAGGCGCCGCGGCGCCCCGCCCGCGCACCACGCCAGCGCGCCGTAGCCGAGCGCCGCGCCATCGCCGGTCCGCACCTGGTGCGCGGCGGGATCGACGCTGACGACGCGCCGGCCACGCAGCACGGCGATGTCCTTGAGCGCCCAGTACTCCGGCGTCTTGAGCAGCAGGGCCTCGAACGGCTTGGCGCCGGCAAGGTAGTCCTTGGACAGCGGCGGCCGTTCATAGGGCCAATCCGGCTCGTCGCCGAGCAGGGCGACCGTGCCGGCGAAGCCCAGTTGGCGCAGCGACATCGCGAGGTGGGCGCCGGCATGGCCCGCGCCGACGATCAGCACGTCGAAGCGCGCCGCACCGGGCAGGTTCAAAAGGATCAGCCCTCCTTGGCGACCGTCACGCGCAGCCCGTCCAGGGCCGGGCCGAACGGGATTTGGCAGGACAGGCGCGAGGTGGGCGTGCGCTCGCTTGAGCTGTCCAGCAGGTCGTCCTCGTCCTCCCCGGCCGGGCCGACCCGCGCGAAGTCGTCGGGGTGGACATGGACGTGGCAGGTCGCGCAGGCGCAACTGCCGCCGCACAGCGCCTGCAGGTCGTCAAAACCGGCCTTGCGGATGACCTCCATGACCGACAGCCCGGCGGCGCCCTCGACGGTCCTGGTGTTGCCGCGCGTGCTGGTGATGATCAAAGACGCCACGGGATGTCCTCACGGTGATGCAAGCGCGAACAGCCGGCCTGCGCAGCCGTAAAGGCCGCGGTTGGCGAGAAGTTCCGGCCCGCCCGCCTGCCGCTCAGCCGCCCCCCCGGCTCCGGGAGGCCTTGCGCAGGTTGGCCTCTCCCCGCGCGGCCATCCAGAACGCGGCCTGCCCGATCACGCCCGCCGCCGCCAGGACGGATGCCGCCGCGAGCGCCGGGTCGCGTCCCAGCCCGGCCAGCGTGGTGCACAGCGCCCCGATCGCCATCTGCGCGAACCCGTACAGGCCCGCTGCCGACCCGATCACCTTCGGGTTCACGCTCACCGCCTTGGTCAGGGCCATGGGGCTGGCCAGGCCGACGCCCACCGTGAAGACGAACATCGGCCCGAGGAGGAGCGGCACGCTGAGCGCGCCGCCCCCCACGATGCCCAGCAAGGCGAACGCCGCAAGCACGGCGCCGCCGCTGGCCCAGGCCAGCAGCCGCTCGATGGGCAGGCGCGCGACCAGCCGGCTGGCCAGGACGCTGCCCAGCGAGACGCCTGCGATCAGCAGCGCCAGGTAAACCCCGACCTCGTGGGGCGACCGGTGCAGCTCGTCCACGAACACGAAGGGGGCGACCGCGAAGAAGGCGTACATGGCGGTGGTGGAGCAGCCGCCCCCGATTGCGTAACCCAGGAACGCCGGCGAGCGCAGCAGCCGTCCGTACTCCCGCGCCAGCGACGCCGCGCTGACGCCGGCCCGGCGCTGCCCCGTTTCCGGCAGCCGGCGCACCGTCAGCCAGATGTTGGCGGCCCCCAGCGCGCACAGCGCGACGAAGATGGAGCGCCACCCGTAGGTCTCGGACAGCGCGCCCCCGATGAGCGGCGCCAGGCCGGGTCCCAGCGTCACCATCAGGTTCAGCAGCGCGAGCCGCCGGGCCGCGTCCTCGGGCGCCGCCGTGTCGCGCACCATGGCGCGGCCCAGCGCCAGCCCGGCGCATCCGCCCAACGCCTGCACCAGCCGGGCGGCGAGAAGCGTGCGGACCCCCGGCGCCAGGGCGGCGGCCAGCCCGGCCACGGTGTAGAGCGCAAGCCCCGCGACCAGCAGCGGGCGCCGCCCGTAGCGGTCGGACAACGGCCCGTAGGCGAGCTGCCCCACCGCCAGCCCCAGGATGTAGAGGCTGACGGTGCCCTGCATGGCGCCGGCGCTGGCGCCCAGCTCGCGCGCCGCCCGCGGCAGGGCGGGCACGAACATGTGCATGGCAAGCGTGCCGCTGAGCGTGATCAGCGCCAGCAGCCAAAGCGGCGGCACCCGCCCCACAGCACCGCCCGGCGGCAAGGCGCCTTCTTTGGCTTCGTCGAGATCTCTCGGCATTCCCGTCTCCTGACCCGCCGGCGCGTGCCGCCGGGCGCCTTGGGCTTGGTCCACCTTGACTGCACGCGCTGTCCTGGGCCGTGTTGCACAGGCTCGGGACCGTGGGCGCAAGACGCTTCTCGCAGGGTCTGGACCTTGCAAGGCTGGACCTCGCAAGGTCTGGGCCAAGATCGGCGGCAGCAGCCGCCCGGCTTGGGTGGTGCCAGGTCCTGCGCCGGGGCGCCCCATGCCTGGCAGGTTGACAGGACGGCCGATCCGCCGCTTTGTCGCCGCAGCCCCGGCAAAGGCAATTTCGGGAACGCTCCATCGGCGCCAAGGAGGGACGGGAGGCCATGGACGCGCCCACTGCCGCAAACGTCCCTGTCCTGTCCGCGCCGCTCGCCGGCGTCCGGGTCCTTGAACTCGGCCACTACGTCGCGGCCCCCTTCGCCACCCGCCTGCTGGCCGACCTCGGCGCCGAGGTGATCAAGGTGGAGCCGCCCGGCGGCGACCCGGTGCGGCAATGGGGCGCGCGCTTCAAAGGCGCCGCGCCCTGGTGGAGCGTCCACGCCCGCAACAAGCGCTGCATCAGCCTCGACCTCAAGACGCCGGACGGGCGCGCGGTCGTGCTTGACCTCGTGCGCCGCTGCGACGCCTTGGTGGAGAACTTCCGCCCCGGCCAGCTCGCCCGCATGGGCCTGGGCGAAGGGGAGTTGCGCGCGGCACGGCCGGACCTGGTGATCGCCCGCATCTCCGGTTACGGCCAAGACGGGCCGGACCGCGACAAGGCGGCCTTCGGCGTGATCGGCGAGGCCATCGGCGGGCTGCGCCACCTGACGGACCACGCGCCCGGCACCAGCGACCTGCCACCGGTGCGGGTGGGCGTCAGCATCGGCGACTCGGTCGCCGGCCTCTATGCCGCGCTCGGCGTGGTGTCCGCCCTGCTGCGGCGGGAGCGGACGGGCCGGGGCGGCGAGGTGGACGTGGCGCTGTCGGAATCGGTGTTCAGCCTGCTGGAAGGCGCGCTGCCGGAATACGGCACGCTCGGCACCGTGCGCCAACCCGCCGGCGGCGGCATCGCCACGGCGGCGCCGTCCAACGCCTACCGTTCGCGCGACGGCATCTGGGTGCTGATCGCCGCCAACTCCGACCCGCTGTTCCGCAGGCTCGCGGCGCTGATGGGGCGGCCTGGGCTGGCAACGGACGGACGCTTCGCCGGCAACCAGGCCCGCGTGGCGAACGTCGGGGAGCTGGACCGGCTGATCGGCGCCTGGACCGGCGGCCTCGATGCCGCGGCGCTCGACGCGGCGCTGCAAGGGGCCGACATCCCGCACACCAAGGTTTTCACGGTGGCGGACATCGCCGCCGACCCGCAGTTCCGCGCGCGCGGCATGGTGCAGGACGTGGCGGACCCGATGCTCGGCCCGGTGCTGCACCCCGGCGTGGTGCCGCGCATCGACGGCGCGGCCCCGGTTCCGCGCACCACCGGCCCGGCGGTCGGCGCCGACAACGACGCGGTGCTGCGGGACCTGCTGGGCTACGCGCCGGACCGGGTGGCGGCGCTGCGCGACGGAGGGGTGCTGTGAACGCACGCTGATCGAGGTCGCCCCGCGCGACGGGTTCCAGCCCATCGGGCCGTTCATCCCGACGGACGACAAGGTTGCCTTCGTGGAAGCGGCCCACGCCGCCGGGCTGCGCCGGATCGAGATCGGGTCGTTCTCAACTACACCGACCTCGAACTGGTCGCTTCCAACGCCGCGGTGGCACGCGCCGCCGGCTACCGCCCCATTGAGCTGCACGAGACGACCCGCGCTGCCGTGCTTGCGGCGTGGGTCGCGCCCGGCGCCGGGGACGCTGCCATCATGCCCGGCGTGAACTGCGCCTGGTCGCCCCGGTGGCGCGCGAGATGGCCGCCTCGCTCGCGGGCGGCGCCCTGGCTTGGCTGGAAAAGCCGGTCTGGTTGCCGGAGGACGTGCATGGCATGGCCAGCGTGCGCCCGGCGAACGGCAAGCTCGCGGTGCCCGGCGGCCCCGGCCTCGGCTGCGATCCCGACCCGGCCGGGCTAGCCCGCTACACGGTCGGCACGCCCACCCGGATCAGCATGAGGGAAGGCGCATGAAGGTTTCCGCCGTCGAAACGCAGCCCGTGGTCGTCCAACTGGATCAGCCCATCCTGCGCGCGCTCAGCAACGCGGCGTTCCTGGAATACATGCCCTGGTTCTCCCGCCTGTACAATGAGGCGCTTGAGTTCCGGGACGGCAGCGCCGTCGTGCCGGAGCGGCCGGGCTGGGGGTTCACCTTCAACCGGGATTACATCGCCCACCTGTCGCGTTAGTTTTCGCCGAACGACCCGGGACCAATCCGGGCGACAACGAAGCCCTGGGAGGAGCAGCCCGATGAACGTTTCCCGCCGCGAGGTCCTGGCCGGCAGCGCCGCCGCCCTTGGCGCGTCAGCCGACGGCTATCCTGCGCCGTCGCTCCGCACCTTTCCCATGGCAAGCCAGAGCTTCTGCACGGCGCGGGTGCCCACCGTCGCGACCCCGGCCGCCGCGCACAGCGCCTGCAACCGCCCGCCCGAGAGCAGGTCGTACTCCGCATGCCGCCAGCCCGCATGGTCCGGCGCCATGCTCTCGAACTCGCCCGGCGCCGTGGGGTGCAGGGCCAGGTGGGTGACGCCGGGCGGAAGCTCCGCGACCAGCGTGCGCCATCCCTCCTCCAGCTGCTCGCGATCCACGGCCAGCGTGCCCCGGCAATGGTCGAACACCGGGGCGCCCGCCCCGTCGAGCCGGGCGACCGCGCTTCGGTAGGACGCCGGGTCGGGCGCCCAACCGATGGAGCGCGGCAGCACGGGGACCATCCTGTATTCGCGGCCGAGCCGGACGTGGGCCTCCAGCAGTTCGGGCAGCATCGCCGCGGCCATGTGCGCGTCCAGGTGGGTCGGCGCCATGCCGGCCGCGAGCGCCCGCTCGATCTGCGCGCGCAGCTCAAGCTCCGCCGCTTCCGGGACGAGGTGGCGCCGAAGGCTCCCGAGGTCGCGCCAGAAGTAGCCGTCGGGATCGATCAGCCCGGAGGCCCGGCTGGTGGTGGAGATCGGCGCCCAGCGGCACGCGCCCCACTCGCTGGTGAGCGTCAGGTGCACGCCCAGGTCCAGGGCGGGATCGGCGCTGGCGGCCTCGGCGATTTCCCGGAACCAGGGGCCTGGCACCATCACCGAGCCGCAGGTCACCAGCCCGCGCGCCGCCAGGTCGAGGAATGCCCGGTTCGCCCCATGGCTGGCGCCGAGGTCATCGACGTGCGGCACGACGGCGCGTTGGCCCGGCACGCCGGGAAGTTGCTCAAGCATGGTGCAACACTCCCCACAATGGCCGTCACGGCCAAACCGATGGGTGCTGGCCGGGGCCAGCCGGGGTTTCGGCCACCTCCACCCGGTCGCCGACCGCGACCCGGCCCGTGCCGTCCGGCACCAGGTTCTGACCGAACAGCACCCGCCCCCGGTCGTCGCGGCGGAAGCTGGACAGGGTGCGTAGCGGCTCGCGGTCCCGCGGCCGGGCGCCGGTTTCCTGGTCGGTCGTGGTGATCACGCAGCGCGCGCACAGCTTCACCGCCCGGAACGCGACGCCTCCGGCCCCGCCGACCCGCAGCAGCCGCCACCGGTCCTCCGCCCAGGGCGCGGCGCCGGACACCACCAGGTTGGGGCGGAACCGCGCCATCGGCACGGGCTGGGCAAGCCGCGTGTTGAGCGCGTCAAGCGACGCCGCGTTCATGCCGAGCAAGGGGAAGCCGTCGGCGAAGCTGACCCGGTCCGCCGGCTGGCCGTAATCCGGGTCCACCGGCCGCGCCGCCGCGGGATCGCCCATGTGGACAAGGCGGCACGCGCGCCCGAGCGCGTCCGACAGCCAGGCGCCGGCGTCCCGGCCCGCCGGCTGCGCCGCCACGCGGTCGCGCCAAACGAGCACCTCGACGGTGGGGCCGCCCGCTTCCGGCACCGGCACGCGCAGCGCCCCGGCGCCGGACGCGGACAGCACGACGCCGCCATCCCCGGCGGGCGCCGCCGCGATCCGGGCCATGCCGGGCAACTCCCGCTGCGTGAGGTAGCGGTTGCTCGCGTCCACGACCATCCAGCACCGGTCGCCGGCCAGGCCCCACGGCTCCACGGCGGCCTCCCGCACCGCGACGCCGCGCAGGCTTTTCACGGGGTAGATCGTGATCGCGTCCAGTCTCATCGTCATTCCCTGCCAGCCTTCCGAGCGGCAGCCCCCTCGTGCCGGCGCGACTTTGATGGCCAGCCGTCGGATCGGCAATGGACGCAAGGGCCGGGGCAAGGGGTTGTCGGCGTCAGGCCGCATGCCTGCTCCTGGCCGCAGGCAGGCCCGCCCAGGCACCCGGCTCCCTTGCGGGAATGATCCAAGCGGCTATGGTCCAGCGTCGAACAGGGCGTTCCGGCCCGCTGGTCACGGAGACGATGGTTCTTGGCCTACGAAATCACCGTCGGACCCGCGCAGTTGACCATCAACGTGGGCGAGTGCGTGCTGACCACCGAAACCGATGGCCAGGTACGGCAACCGAGCGACCGCGGGCTGTTCTACCGCGACACGCGCCTCCTCAGCGGCTGGACCGTGGAGGTCGATGGCCGGCCCTGGCAGCTCCTCAGCTCGGCGGCGACAAGCCACTTCGCGGCCCAGGCCGTGCTGACCAACCCGGCGCTGCCGACCGACGACGGCGAGCTGCCGCAGCACAGCATCAGCCTCACCGTTTCGCGCACCCTGGGCCTCGGCGGGCTGCGCGAAACCCTGGTCCTGCGCAACCACAACCGCACCGCCGCGCGCTTGGTTCTCACGGTCCAGCTTCGTTGCGACTTCGCCGACATCTTCGACGTGAAGGCGGGCCGGATCGTGTCGCGCGGCGACACCGCGAGCCGCTGGTCAGCCGAGGAGGGCCGGCTGGAAACGGTGCACGCCAACGGCAGCTTCCGCCGCGGGATCTCGGTCCGCCCGGCGGACGGCTCGCCCAAGCCGGAGCTGCGGGACGGGGCGCTCGGCTTCATCGCCGAGATGGCGCCGCAGGGCGTCTGGACGGCGGAGCTGCTTTACCAGGTGATCGACGGCGAGCGGCGGTTGGAAGCGTCGCGCGCGTCCTTCGCCGGGCGGGAGGACTCCGAGCAGGCGCACGCCCTGGCGGAGTGGCGTTCGCAGGCCATGCGCCTGCGCACGCCCTGCGCCCCGCTGCAGCGCCTTTACGACCAGTCGTTGGACGATCTGGCCGCCCTGCGCCTGCCGATGGAGGGCACGGACGCCAAGCAGTTCGTGCCGGCGGCGGGCATTCCCTGGTTCGCCGCCCTGTTCGGGCGGGACAGCCTGATCACCGCCCTGCAGACCGTGGCCGTTTACCCCGCATTCGCGCGCGGGGCGCTGGAGGTGCTGGCGCGGTACCAGGCGGACGGCACCGACGACTCGCGCGACATGCAGCCAGGCAAGATACCGCACGAGCTGCGGCGGGGCGAGCTGTCCGAGCTTGGCCTTGGACCCTACAGGCCGTACTACGGCACCGCCGACGCCACCGTGCTGTATCCCATACTGCTGAACGAGGTTTGGCGGCTCACCGGGGACAAGGGGCTGCTCGAAAAGCACCTCGCAACGGCGGAGCGTTGCCTGCAATGGATCGACCGATACGGCGACATGGACGGCGACGGCTTCCAGGAATACCAGCGCCGGACACCCGGCGGCGCCGAGAACCAGGGATGGAAGGACGCGGGCAACGCCATCCTGTATGAGGACGGCGGGGACGTGCCGGCCCCGAAGGCGACCTGCGAGCTGCAAGGCTATGTTTACGCCGCGTGGCTGGGCATGGCCGCGGTCTTCGAGGCGCTCGGCCAGCCGGAGCGGGCGAACGGCCTCCGCGCGGAGGCCAGCGCCCTTTGCGACCGCTTCAACGCCGCGTTCTGGGACGAGGAGCAGCAGTTCTACGCCCTGTGCCTGGACCCCGCGAAGCGGCGGGTGATGAGCATCGCGTCCAACCCCGGCCATCTCCTGTGGTCCGGCATCGTGCCGCCGGAGCGGGCGGACGCGGTGGCCCGCCGCCTGCTGGCCCCGGACATGTGGAGCGGCTGGGGCGTGCGGACCCTTTCGTCGGCGCATCCCGCCTACAACCCGCACGACTACCAGCTCGGCGCGATCTGGCCGCACGACAACGGCCTCATCGCGCTGGGCCTCAAGCGTTACGGCTTCCATGCCGAGGCGGCGCAGATCGCGAAGGGGCTGGTTGACGCGGGGAACCGCTTCCTGCTGCACCGGCTCCCGGAGGTGTTCGCCGGGACCAGCCGGGAGGACTCTCCCTTTCCGGTCCAGTACCTCGGCGCGAACGTGCCGCAGGCCTGGGCGGCAGGGTCGGTGTTCCACCTGGTCCGCGCGCTGCTCGGCCCGGACCCCGACCTCGCGAACGGCATCTTCCATGTCGATCCGTTCCTGCCGGAATGGCTGCCCGAACTGCGGATCGAGGGCCTGCTGCTGGGCACGCAGCGCGTGGACATCCACGTTTGGCGCGAGAACGGCGGAACGCAAGCCAAGCTCACGGGGGGCGAGGGCATCCGGCTGGTGCGGCGGCCCTCGCCGGCGGAGGCGGGGGTTGCGGGCGGCTGACAGCCTCCGAAACGCGCCCGCCCCGTCCTCCATTTCGTCCGGGACAGGCCGCACCGCCCCGGCGGTGCGCAGTTGCCGCGAATGCGGCCAAGCGCAGCGCCTGCCGGCCTTGGCGCCCGGCTCCTCCGCGCATTGCCGCCGCTGCGGCGCGCTGCTGCGCCAGGCCTGGGCCGACCCGCTGGCGCTGGCCTTGGCCTTGAACATCGCCTGCCTCGTCCTGTTCGTCGCCGGGGCGGCCGGCACGCTGGCCGTGGTGGACGCCGAGGGCCGGAGCCGCACGGCCGGGCTGTTCTCCGGCCCGGCCGCGCTGGCGCAGAACGGGGTGTGGGCGCTGGGGGCGCTGGTGTTCGCCGCCACGGTGGCCGCGCCGCCATTGGTGGCCGGCTTGACGGTTTACGTGCTGGGCGGGCTGCGGCTGCGCCAACCGCCGCCGGGGCTGGCCTGGGCGTTCAGGCTGCGCAACCGGCTCCGCCCTTGGTCGATGATCGAGGTGTTCCTGGTCGGCTTCTTCGTCGCCTATGCCAAGCTGGGCGCGCTGGTGCGCATAGAGCCGGGGACAGGCTTCTTCGCGCTGTTCGGCTTCATGGTGGCAACGGTCGCGGCCGATGCCGTGCTCGACCCGCAGGCCGTGTGGGAGGCCATCGCCCGGCGCGCTGGCGCAAACGCTTCGCGTTTCGCCGCGCCCGGTCCCGCAGGGCGGACGGCCCGGCCTGCGCCGTCCCCGGCGCCCGGCCTGCTGTGCTGCCCGGCCTGCGACCTGGCCTGCGAGGCGCCGGGCGGTCCGCCGCCGGGCCGCTGCCCCCGGTGCGCCGCCGTCCTGCACCGGCGCAAGCCCGACAGCCTGGCGCGCACCGCGGCGCTGGCCCTGGCCGCGCTGGTGTTCTACGTGCCGGCCAACGCCTTTCCCGTGCTGACCGTCATCCGGCTGGAGCGCGGCAGCCCCAGCACGATCCTGGGCGGGGTGTGGGAACTGCTGGCAGCCCGGCAATGGTCCCTGGCGGCCATCGTGTTCGGGGCCAGCGTCGCCGTCCCAGTGCTCAAGATCCTGGGCCTCGGCGCCATGCTGGCCCTGGCGCTGCGCGGGCGCCCCGGCCACGGACACGCCCATTTGCGGCAGGCGACGGCGCTGTACCGGGTGATCGCCGTGATCGGGCGCTGGTCCATGATCGACATCTTCATGGAGTCCCTGCT
>CAXSEX010000078.1:0-12944 GCA_964236415.1 uncultured Acetobacteraceae bacterium
ATCGAGTTTTGCCTGCGGGTCGGCTTCGAGGCCCATGTCAGGCGCCCTCTGCCATGCCGGGTGTGGAGCCTGATTGCCCGTCCGCCGCGCCTGAAGCCGGCGGGTCTTGCGCTGGCGGGGGAACAATGGGCGGCACGACGGGGAAAGCCCCGGGCCGTGGCGCACGGCCTGTCCGTGGCCCTGGCTCCCGGACAGCCCGCAAGGCGCCGGCGACGCGGGCCACCACCGCCACGGCGCTCAACTCGACAGTGCCGGACGCGCGGCGCCGGCGGTCCACCACCCGGAACTCGCCGGCCCCGGCGACCGTGGCCGGCGACATCCAGGCCGCAGGGTTGAGCACGGGCTTGGCCTTGCCCTTCTGTGCCCCGTCCTCGGCCTCAAGGAGGTGCATGGCGCGGATCACCTCGGTTAACGCCAACTGATCGGGCGATCCTTCGTCTAGCGCGCGCTGGCTGCGCAGGGCGGCATTGCCGAAGTCAAGGCTCTGGCTGAGAAGCAGGTAATACATGGAAAAACCCGATTGCGGCCGCATCCCCATGCCTGCCCGCGCTTTGACGTGGAACAGCGTGGCCAGGCTGTAGAGAGGCACGATGCCGCGGCGCCAAAAGCCGTCCCGCATGGCCTGGTTCACGTAACGGTGGATGTGGTCGTCCTTGCCGACAACCTCAAAGGCGGTGCGGGAAGACTCGTCGCGCGTGCGCAACACCCTCATCGTGTCCCGCACGAGCGGGTAGAACACGACCCCTGGGAAGCCCGCGGCAAGGCGGGATTGGAAGTCTGCGCTCTCGTGGTGCATATGTCGAATGGCGGAGCGTCCAATCGCCCGGCCCGCGAACTTGTGCGAAATGGTGGCGATGGCCCGGCATCCTTGATCGACGAAGTGCTTGACCGCCTCCGTCACAACCGAGGGGTCACTCGTGACCTCGGTTCCGGAGTAGGTGTCGGCCAGGTTCGGGCCGCGACGCAGGACAAAGCCGTCCGCCGAGGCTTCGGCAAGGTAGGTCCGCCCGATCACCACATGCCGGTCGTCATCCCCCGGTCCCTCAACGGGATCGGTGTCGCAGGGGCGTGAGGCGAAGGCGATCACGCCGAGCTTGCCGAGAGGCAAAGGCGCGCCGCCGTCGCAGGCGATCCGCAGGTCGAAGCCAGACATCACCGCGTCGAAGGACCGCCTAGAGCGGATGTCGCGCAAGTGCGGTTCCGAGGTCAGGCCCTGGAGCATGACGGGCAAACGCTTGCCGAGCACGTGTTCGACCGCTTGGGACACGGCATAGACGCCATGGTCCCCCTCATCCCAGGCCGCGCCCCTGCCTCGGAGCTGCTGGCGAAGCAGCACCATCCGCCCTGGCCCGAACCCCGCGCCACCTCGGGCGCCTTGGCCATCCGCCTCGGCCATGTCCACCAAGGCCTCCAGCGCGATCTGCACCAGGGAGGCGAAGATCACCCGCGCGGCCGCCATGCGGTTCTCAGACGGGATGGGCGTGTCCTCGTGCCGTGGGCGCCGTCTCCCGAGAAGGGCGGGCGCGTAAACCATCGTCACGGAGAATCTGTCGGCCCGCCACGCCTTGGCCGTGCCCACAGCCAGGCTGTCGTACGCGGCCCGGCCGTCGCTGTCGCATTGGACGGGAACGAAGTTCACCAGGGCCACCGGATCTCGGATCAGGCGCTCCGCTTCGCCGTTGACCTCTTTCCCGGTTTTCCGGGCTGACCTGTCGCCGAGGTGCACCGTGACCTGGAAGGAGAACAGCACCCCGGGCCCAACCAGGGATGACCCGCTCGAAACGTGGACCGCCTTCAGCCAGTCCACCTTCTCATGCTCGCTGTCGGCCCTCGCGCCCTGCGTGGCGAGCGGGTGCTGCTTGCCGGTATCGACTGCCTGCCGGTTCAGGACCGTGTCGTGCAGGTTGACGTAGAGGATGACCGGGGCAGCGATCACCGCATGCACGGCCGCATCGGCCTCCTTGGTCCGGAGCACATCGACCATCTGCCCGGCAATGGCGTCCATGGTCGCGGAGCGGGCCTCAAGAGCCGCTTTCAGCACCTCCCTGGCCTCCTCGCGGGAGGGCAGCGCCTGCAGTTGCTCCACCCGCCGTCGGATGGCCGAGAGAGCATCGAGGTCGTCATGGCCGCTGCCGGGCAGCACGGCGTCCAGCACCAGAAGCTCGGCGAGTGCCTTGGCGCACCCGTGCCCCGTATCCAGCCGGTCGAGGCAAGCCTCCGAGCGCGCATCGAACGCCCGCTTGTTTTCCTCCGGGTTGTGCCCGTTGACCTTGAAGGCGTAGCAGACCTCCCGGCGCACCGATGCGTCCGACATGTCGAGCGGCCGGTCCTCGAAAAGCTGCGTGTCCCACACTGCCCAGACAGGCAGGGCGCGGAAGAACGACGCTTTCACCAGATGGTCCGAAAGGCTGAAGTCGGCGTCCTGCCCGAAGTGGCGCACGAGGTCGATCCGCAGGTCCGACCTCGCCTCCTCGATCACGGCCCGATAGAGGTGGAACAGGCGGCTGACATAACGCTGAAAGCCGGCCCGCTCGGCCTCGCTCCGCGCCTCCGAGGCCAAGGCGTCCATGATGCGGAAGGAGACGGCCAGCCTGACGCGCGACAGCCCTTCGTCATCAAGGAAGTTCATGAAACGGTGCATGTCGGAGCCGCGCGTGCGCGCGACGTCCGACCAGGTGCGGATATCCTGTTCCACGTCCGCCTGGTCCTCTCCAACCCGGCTCACGTAATGCCGCCCCGCCGCGGCAAGAAACGCCTCGATGCGGTCGCCCCCTTCCACCTCCTCATAAGAGGTCATCTGCCGCGCGATCTCGTCGGGGCGCCCCGGGGCGCCGGCCTCCGTGAAGCGCACCCGCTGGATCGAGAACCGGCTTTTGGTTTGCAGGGTGGCGCCGAGGCGTCCAGCCACCCGGCGGAAATGCGTGGGCACCTGGTCGGCCGGTATCCAGAGATCGCGGGGCGAAAGGGGTCTCGCTGCCGCAGCAACGCCGCTGCCGTCCGAGGATGATGCCTGCAACGCGGCGGTGATGCCCTCTTTCATGCCCCTGGAAATCCGGGCCACGGCGTCCTTGATGGCGCCCTCTGAACCCTCGGGGACGCGCCCGCCGATCTTGAGCGTCACCGCGCCCTTCGGGTGCTGGATGCCTTTCAGGAAAGGCGTCTTGCTGGAGAACTCCCTGAACTCGGGCGTATCCATGACACGGTTCATGAAAGCCGCGAGGTCGATGACTAGGTTACCCTCGCACGGCGTCCCGGAAGCATCGCGGCGCCATCGGCCCTGGATGAAGTCGAGTTGGGGAGGGCCACTTGCGGGGGCGATGTGCTGCGCGGCCATGCCAAGCGCCGCGGCAAGGTCAATGGACGGACGGGAAGCCTCGACGCCTATGGAGGCGCCGTCTTTAGCCTCGGGCATAAACCCTCCGATCTGACCCCGGCTCGAAGCGAGCCGCATCATCCCGCTTGAAGCGAGACGGGAAACGCCTTTGTGTGCAGGAGCGTCGGTCTCAAATCCGACTTGGGTCAACGCGCTTTTTTCGAGATCAAGGGCCGACATCCGTTGCTCGACCCACATGCATTTTGTTTTGCTCTCATTTGCTGTTTTATTGCAAAACAACGACTCATGTTGAATCAAGGGTTTCGACTGACATGCTCGCAGCGGATGTTAACCTGAATACCTGAAATCAATTCATTGTGATAATTGGCTTTCCTCTCATACGTGTGCAACCAAGCTTTAATCTTGGGACTGGCCACGGCGCAGCATCCAGCTCTGCTGTCGAAAGGCGGCCAGCCCGTCAACAGGGGAGAATGCGATGAAGGCCATCGTAATCAATAAGCACGACGGCAACCAGCAGGTGGCCCTGCGCGACTTCGACGAGGCCGGGCTGATGGAGGGCGACGTGACCGTCCGCATCTCGCACTCCTGCCTGAACTACAAGGACGGCCTCGCCTTGACGGGCAAGGCGCCGGTCGTGCGCCGCTTTCCCATGATCCCCGGCATCGACTTCGCGGGCGTGGTCGAGGCCTCCGCGCATCCCGGCTTCAAGCCCGGCGACGCCGTGCTGCTGAACGGCTGGGGCACCGGGGAAACGCATCTCGGCGGATATGCCGAACGGAGCCGGGTCAACGGCGAGTGGCTGATCCCGTTGCCCAGCAGCCTCACGCCCGCGCAGGCGATGGCAATCGGCACCGCGGGCTACACGGCGATGCTGTCGCTGATGGCCATTGAGCGGCACGGCCTCACGCCCGATGCCGGCCCGGCGGTTGTCACGGGGGCCGCCGGCGGGGTCGGCTCGGTCGCGGTTGCCCTGCTGCACCGCGCCGGGTGGCAGGTGATCGCCTCGACCGGGCGGGTGGAAGAGGCCGAGTACCTGACCGGCCTGGGCGCGGATGACGTGATCGACCGCGCAAGCCTGGCCGGCGCGCCGAAGCCGCTCGCGAAAGAGCGTTGGGCAGCAGGCATTGACTCCGTGGGTTCGGCCACGCTGGCCAACGTGCTGTCCATGACGCAGTGCGGCGGCGCGGTCGCGGCGTGCGGGCTGGCGGGCGGCATGGACCTGCCGGGGTCGGTCGCGCCGTTCATCCTGCGCGGCGTGGCGCTGCTCGGCATCGAGTCCGTGATGGCGCCCCGGGCGCGCCGGATCGAGGCATGGGACCGGCTGGCCCGGGAGCTTGACCTGGCCAAGCTCGACGCGATAACCCGCACCATCGGCTTGGCCGACGTGCCGCAGGCGGCAGAGGAAATCCTTGCCGGGCGCATCCGCGGACGGGTCGTGGTCGAGATCGGCGGCTGAGCCGCGGGGCGTTCCAGCCGTGTCGCTTGCAGGCAAGCCGGCGGCGTGGCAGTGCAAGAACGCAGCCGAAGTGCCCCGCATCCTGCTATGATCTGTTGGCGTGTGGCAGGACCGCCCCGTGTCCGGCCCATTGACGAGGGATTGCAGCCATGAACGCCATCGGCGACGTGCTCGACCGCACCAGGGACCCGCTGCTGCAGCCCTACCAGCTGCGGCACCTTACGCTGCGTAACCGGGTGATGAGCACGGCGCACGAGCCGTACTACAGCGAAGACGGCATGCCGAAAGACCGCTACCGGCTGTATCACGTCGAGAAGGCGCGCGGCGGCGTGGCGCTGACCATGACCGCCGGGTCCGCCGTGGTGTCGCCCGACAGCCCGCCGGTGTTCGGCAACCTGCTGGCCTACAAGGACGAGATCGTTCCCTGGCTGAAGCGCCTCACCGACGAGTGCCACGAGCACGGCTCGGCGGTGATGATCCAGATCACCCACCTCGGCCGCCGCACCGCCTGGAACAAGGCGGACTGGCTGCCGGTGCTGGCGCCCTCCCCGATCCGCGAGCCCGCCCACCGCGCCTTCCCCAAGGCGGCGGAGGATTGGGACATCGACCGCATCGTGGCCGACTACGCCACTGCCGCGCAACGGATGCAGGCGGCCGGGCTGGATGGGCTGGAGATCAACGCCTACGGCCACCTGCCAGACCAGTTCTGGTCGCCGGCCACCAACCAGCGGGAGGATGCCTTTGGCGGCGACCTTTCGGCCCGCATGGCGTTCTCGCTCCGCGTGATGCAGGCGATGCGCGACGCGGTGGGACCGGATTTCCTGCTCGGCCTGCGCATGGTGGCGGACGAGGACTGGGAGATCGGCCTGTCGCGCGAAGAGGGCATCGAGATCGCCCGGCGCTTCAAGGCATCCGGCCTGGCCGACTTCCTGAACATCATCCGCGGCCACATGGAAACCGACGCGGCACTGGTCGATGTGATCCCCATTGCCGGCATGCGCTCCGCCCCGCATCTCGACTTCGCGGGCGAAATTCGTGCGGCGGCCGGCATCCCGGTGTTCCATGCCGCCCGCATCAACGACGTCGCCACCGCGCGCCACGCCATCGCGGAGGGCAAGCTCGACATGGTCGGCATGACCCGGGCGCTGATCGCCGACCCGCACATCGTCCGCAAGGTGATGGAGCGGCAGGAGCACCTCATCCGCCCCTGCGTCGGCGCGAGCTACTGCATCGACCGCATCTACGAGGGCAACGAGGCGCTGTGCATTCACAACCCGGCCACCGGGCGGGAAGCCACGATGCCGCAGGTGGTGGCGCGCACGACCGGACCGCGGCGCCGGGTGGTCGTGGTGGGCGCCGGCCCCGCGGGGCTGGAAGCAGCGCGGGTCGCCGCCGAGCGCGGCCATGCCGTCACCCTGTTCGAGGCGACGCAGCAGGCGGGCGGGCAACTCCTGCTCGTCGCGCGCTCGCCCCGGCGGCGGGAGCTGATCGGCATCGTGGACTGGCGGCTGTCCGAACTGGAGCGTCTCGGCGCGGACCTGCGTTTCGCCCATTGGGCGGAGGCGGGCGACGTGCTGGCGGAGGAACCGGACGTGGTGTTCGTCGCGACCGGCGGCATCCCGAACACGGAGATCCTCGCCAGCGGCAACGAGCTGGTCACATCGACCTGGGACCTGGTGTCCGGCGCGGTGAAGCCGGCGGAGAGGGTGCTGATCTACGACGACAACGGCAACTATCCCGGGATGCAGGCGGCCGAACTGGTCGCGTCCGCCGGGTCGGAGCTGGAAGTCGTGACGCCGGAGCGGATGCTCGCGCCGGAGCTTGGCGGCCTGAACCATGCGGGCTTTGCCCGGGTGCTGCAACGCGCCGGGGCGCGGATCACCATCAACAGCCGCGTGCTGTCCGTGCGGCGGGAGGGCAACAAGCTGGCGGCGACGCTCGGCAGCGACTATGGCCCCCGCACGGAAGAGCGCCTGGTCGATCAGGTGGTGGTCGAGCACGGCACGCTGCCGCTCGACGAGCTGTACTTCGCGCTACGGCCCGGCTCGGTCAACTTGGGCGAGGTGGACCACCGGGCGCTGCTGGCCGGGCAGCCGCAAGCCGTGGTGCGCAACCCCGGCGGCGCCTACCGCCTGATGCGCATCGGCGACGCGGTGGCGAGCCGCAACATCCATGCAGCCGTGTTCGATGGGCTGCGCCACGCCAAGGACCTTTGAACCATGACCGCCATCCCGCAATCCGGCTTGGATGCGCTCGTGGCCCGGCGCCGGCCCGGCCACAGCCTGGAAGCCGCGTTCTACACCAGCCAGGACGTGTTCGACCTCGATATGCGGCTGATCTTCGGCCGGCACTGGGTCTTCGTCGCGAGCGAGCCGGAGGTCCCCGAACCCGGCGACTACGTGACGGTGCAGCTGGGCGGCACCTCCATCATCCTGGTGCGCGACGACGACATGGCGGTGCGCGCGTTCCACAACGTGTGCCGGCACCGCGGCGCGATCATCCTGCGGGACAGCAAGGGCTTTGTCGGCAACCTCGTCTGCCCCTACCACCAATGGACCTATGACCTCACGGGCGCGCTGATCCATGCCGAGAACATGCCGTCCTGCATCGGATCGCCCGAGCATGGGCTGAAGCCGGTGCACGTGCGCAGCCTGGCTGGGCTGCTGTTCATCTGCCTGGCGGACGAGCCGCCGGTGGATTTCGACGACATGGCGGCGCAGGTCGGCCCTTACCTGGCGCCGCACCGCTTGCAGGACTGCAAGGTGGCGGCGCAGATCGACCTGGTTGAGCACGGCAACTGGAAGCTGACGGTCGAGAACAACCGCGAGTGCTACCATTGCGGCGGCCATCCGGAACTGCTGCGCAGCCTGTTCCACTTCTTCGGCTACTCGGCCGCGGACGTGACGCCGGCGCAGGCCGAGGACTACCAGCGTTTCCTGCGCACCCAGGCAGAGTTCGAGGGCATCTGGGACGCCGCCGGCCTGCCGTGGCGCGCGCTGGAGGACCTGCATGGCCGTCCGACCGGGTTCCGCACCGAGCGGCTGGCGCTCGACGGACCCGGCGAAAGCTACACGATGGACGCGCGCCAGGCATCCCGGCGCCTGGTCGCCGGCTTCACGCAGCCGCGCATGGGCGCGCTGCACCTGCACACCCAGCCGAACAGTTGGCACCATTTCCTGGGCGACCACGCCGTGACCTTCGCGACGATCCCCCTGGCGCCCGGGCGCACCCTGGTCCGCACCACCTGGCTGGTGGCCAAGGATGCCGTGGAGGGCGTCGATTACGACGTGGACCGCCTCACCGAAGTCTGGCGCGCGACCAACGAGCAGGACGCGGGCTTCGTCGAGATGGCGCAGGCCGGCACCGCGAGTTCGGCCTACGAACCCGGCCCCTACGCCCCGGCCGAGTACATGGTCGATGCCTTCTGCACCTGGTATGTCGAGCGGCTGCGCGCCGGCCTGGGCGGATGACAGAGGGGCGCGCATGACGGACGGGGGCGGGCCGACGCTTCGCATTGGCTTCATCCTCGCCAACAACTTCACCCTGTCGGCGTTCTCGCTGTTCGTGGATGCGCTGCGGCTGGCGGGGGACGAGGGCGACCTGTCCCGGCCGATCCGCTGCCAGTGGCCGGTGATGGCGGCGCGCATGGACCCGGTGCGCAGCAGTTGCGGGATGCTGGTCACGCCGACCAGCGCCCTGCTGCCGCCGGGCGAGCTGGATTACGTCGTGGTGGTCGGCGGCCTGCTGCGGCACGGCCCGGCGCTCGATGCCGCGGCGCGCGCCTACCTGCGCCGCGCCGCAGCCGTTGGCACGCCCCTGATCGGCGTGTGCACCGGCAGCTTCCTGCTGTGCCGCGAGGGCCTGATGGCGGGCCGCCGAGCCTGCGTGAGCTGGTTCCATTACCAGGACTTCAAGGACGAGTTCCCGGACCAGGACGCGGTGGCGGACCGGCTGTTCCTGGTGGACCGCGACCGCATCACCTGCTCCGGCGGCAGCAACGTGGCGGACCTCGCGGTTCACCTGATCAAGCGACATGTCGGCCCGGCGCAGGCACAAAAGGCGCAGCACGTCATGCTGCTCAGCCGCATCCGCAGCGCCGACGACGCGCAGCCGCACCCGCCCATTGCCAGCGAGGGCGCCCCGTCCGACGAGAAGGTGCATCGCGCCCTGCTGACGATGGAGCAGAACCTGGGCGCGCCGCTGCCGATGGACGAGGTGGCGCGCCGGGTCGGCCTGTCGCCCCGGCAGTTGGAGCGGCGGTTCCAGCAGGTTTTGGGCGTGTGCCCTACGGCCGCCTATCGCGAGCTGCGGCTGCGCTACGCGAGCTGGCTGCTGAACAACACGGCGCTCAGCGTGACGGAGGTGGCCATCGAGGCGGGGTTCGCGGACGGGGCGCACTTCTCGCGCCAGTTCCGCAGGGCGTTCGGCCACCCGCCCAGCCTGCAACGGACCAACGCTGGCCCCGCTCCCGGACGGGCGCCGATCAACCCGGGACTGATGCCGCCGGAACGCCGGCAGTACGTATGAACATCAAGGCCGTCGTCGTAATAATACAAGCCGAATGGCGTGTTCCAACAAGCGTTTGAGGTCTGCGCATAACAGCATTGCGTTAACATTCATTTTACGCCCGGAACTCCAAAGATGGTTTTGCCCATGATCGACGCGGTGGTGCGACGGGCTGACGTGTCGGTGCAAGCCGCATGCTGATCGGCGGCCCGCCGCAGATCACCGGCGACGCGCTCCCGGTTTGGGGCATGGACCACGACAGCGACCTCGTATGCCGGGCGGTGACGGAGGAAACGCATGACGTGCGGAGCTTCCACTTCGCGGCCGACCGCCCTTGCCGCTTCCGCTTCGAGCCGGGCCAGTTCCTGACGCTGGATCTGCCGATCGACGGCGGGACGGTGTTCCGCTGCTACACGATCTCCTCCCCGCCGACCCGGCCCGAGACGCTGTCGATCACCACCAAGCGCGTGCGCGGCGGCCCGGTCTCCAATTGGCTGCATGACACCATGCGGCCCGGCGTGCGCCTGCGCGCCACGGGTCCGTCCGGCACCTTCGTGCTGCCGCGTGCGTCAGGGTCCCCGCTGCTGCTGCTGTCGGGTGGCAGCGGGGTGACGCCATTGATGAGCATGGTGCGGACCCTGTTCGACCGGGCCGAGGATCGAGACCTGGTGTTCGTGCACAGTGCCCGCTCGCCGCGCAATATCATTTTCCGGGACGAGCTTGCGCTGATGGCGCGCCGCCTACCCCGCCTGCGGGTGGCGCATATGGTGGAAGGCACGGAGGGCGAGCCTGGGTGGCCCGGCTTGGTCGGGTGGCTTGGCGCCCGCGCGCTCGGCCTGCTGGCGCCCGATTTCATGGCCCGGGAGGTGTACTGCTGCGGCCCGGCGCCCTACATGGCCGCGGTGCGCGCGCTGCTGGACCAGGCGGGCTTCGACCGGAGCCGCTACCACGAGGAAAGCTTCAGCTTCGAGGCGCTGCCGGACGCCGTTCACGAGGAGGTCGCCGACGCCGAAGCCGTCGCGGAGGCGACGTTCAGCGTGACCTTTGCCAAATCCAGCAAGGTGGTCGCCTGCCCGCCTGGCACCACCGTGCTCGCGGCGGCGAAGGCGGCGGGGCTGCGCTTGCCGTCCTCCTGCACGCGCGGGGTCTGCGGCACCTGCAAGAGCCGGATGCTGTCGGGCCGGGTGGATATGCGGCACGGCGGCGGCATCCGCCCGCGGGAGGTCGATGGAGGCATGGTGCTGATCTGCTGCAGCCGCCCGCTCGAAGACCTGGTGATCGACCGATGACCCCCCTCGCGCCGTTCACCTTCGAGATCGGGCCGGGCAGCACGCCCACCATCGCCGCGGCCGTGGACACCCGGCCCGCGCTGATCGAGGTGCAGGACGTGAGCAAGGTGTTCGGCGACCGTGGGGCAGAGGCGCTGGCGATGCTCGCCGCCGGGGAGGACCGGGCCGCCGTGCTGGCGCGGACCGGCACCGCGGTCGGCCTCAACCACGTCAGCTTCGACGTGGCGGAAGGCGAGATCCTGGTGGTCATGGGCCTGTCCGGCAGCGGCAAATCGACCATGCTGCGCTGCCTGAACCGCTTGATCGAGCCGAGCAGCGGCACGATCCGGGTCCGCGGCGCCGACGTGACCGCGATGGCGCCGGGCGTGCTGCGCGAGTTTCGGCGCGCGACCTTCGGCATGGTGTTCCAGCACTGCGCGCTGTTCACGCACCGGACCATCCTCGGCAACGTGGAGTTCTGGCTGGAGGTGCAGGACGTGGCGAAGCCGGCCCGGCGCGACAGCGCCATGCGCGCCATCGAGCTTGTGGGCCTGAAGGGCTGGGACGCGCGCTACCCGAGCGAGTTGTCGGGCGGCATGAAGCAGCGGGCGGGCCTGGCGCGGGCGCTCGCGGCGGACGCGGCGGTGCTGCTGATGGACGAGGCGTTCAGCGCGCTCGACCCGCTGATCCGCCGCGACATGCAGCAGGAGCTGGCGGAATTGCAGCGCCGCCTGCGCAAGACGGTCGTGTTCGTGTCGCACGACCTGGACGAGGCCGTCGCGCTGGGCGGGCGCATCGTGCTGATGAAGGACGGCGCCATTGCGCAGGCCGGCACCGCCGAGGCGATCCTCGCGAACCCGGCCACGCCCTACGTCGCGCGCTTCGTCGAGCATATCGACGTGGCCTCGGTCCTCAAGGTCGGCACATTGATGGACGCCCCTCCCTTCGTGCTGCGCCTGGGGGATGACCCGGCCGTTGCGGCGGACCGGATGGAGGCGATGGGTTGCGGCAGCGCGTTGGCGATTGATACGGCTGGGCGCTTGCTGGGCCGGGCCGACCTTGCGGCGCTGCGGCGGGCGCCAGCCGGCCAGAAGCTGGACCGCGCCGTCCAGCCCTGCGCCCGCTTGCCCGCCTCCGCGTCCGTCAAGCAGGCGCTGCCGGTCGTGGCGGCGGAGGCGGAGGCGGTCGCGGTCGTGGACGACGCCGGGCTGCTGCGCGGCACCATTGACCGCGCCGGCATCATCAACGCCCTGGCGCGGCGGCCGCGCCGGGCCGCCGAGGAGACCGCCGCGCCATGAACTGGTCCGTGCCCCGCATTCCGCTGGACGTTTGGTGCGACGCGGCGCTGGACTGGCTGACAGACGCGCTTTCGGGCGTGACGCGCGCCATCAGCCATACGGTGTCGGACTGGATTGCGGCGCTGACCGCGCTGCTGCAGGCGGTGCCGCCGCCGGTGATCATCCTGGCCTTCGGGCTGCTGGCGTGGCGCGTGTCGGGCTGGCGGCTCGCGGTCGGCTCGATGCTCGGCTTCGCGCTGCTGTGGAACCTGCGGCTGTGGGACCCCATGGTGACGACGCTGGTGATGGTGGTGCTCTCGACCGCGGCCTCCATCGCCATCGGCCTGCCGCTCGGCATCGCCGCCGCGCTGAGCCCGCGGACCTGGCGGATCGTGGCGCCCAGCATGGACATGGCGCAGACCATGCCGAGCTTCGTTTACCTGATCCCGGCCATCCCGTTCTTCGGCCTGGGGCCGGTGTCGGCCTGCTTCGCCACCGTGATCTTCGCCATGCCGCCGACCATCCGGCTGACGGCGCTCGGCATCCTGCAGGTGCCGGGCGAGATGACGGAGGCCGCGGACTCCTTCGGCACGACGTGCTGGCAGAAGCTTGTGAAGGTTCAGTTGCCGCTGGCGCTGCCAACCATCATGGCGGGGATCAACCAGACCATCATGCTGTCGCTGTCCATGGTGGTGATCGCGGCGATGATCGGCGCGGGCGGGCTGGGGCGCGAGGTGTGGAGCGCGATCCAGCGGCTGGAGGCCGGGCGCGGCTTCCAAGCCGGGGTCGCCATCGCGGTGCTGGCCATCATCCTCGACCGCATCACCCAGCAGGTGTCGCGCCGGGCGCAGCCGCGCTGATCGAAGAACAAACCAAAGGAGCATCCCATGCTGAGACGACAGGTTCTGGCAGCCGTCCCCGCCGGCGCGGCCGCCGCCGCTTTCGGCCGCCCTGCCCGCGCTGCCGGCAAGGGCACGGTCAGGATCGTCTATGTCGAGTGGGCGGACGCCATCGTCGCCACAAACATACTGTCGGCGGCGCTGAAGCAAGCCGGCTACGACACGCGGCTGACCCCGGTGTCGGGCGCTGCGATGTGGGAGGCC
>CAXSEX010000079.1:0-2988 GCA_964236415.1 uncultured Acetobacteraceae bacterium
CAAGCGCATCCGCAGCCCGCGATGGCTCACCAGGAACCACAGCCCGACCGCCGCCGCGGCGAAGCCGGACGCGGCGCCGACGCCCAGCGCCCAGCGGGGGCCGAACCGGTCGGCGACCCAGCCGACGACCGGGGCGCCGATGGGCGTGCCGCCCAGGGTGATCGCGAGGCGGATCGCCATCACGCGCCCCCGCATGGCCGGGTCGGTCGAAAGCTGCACCAGGCTGTTGGTCGTGTTCATGAAGGTCAGCGCGGACACCCCCACGCCCACGAGGGCGAGGCCGAACAGCCAGTAGGTCGGCATGGCCGCCGCCACGGCGCAGCCGGCCCCGAACGCCGCAGCGCCGCCGCACGCCAGCGTGAAGCGGGGCGCTTCCCGCCCAGCCGCAAGCAGCGACCCGGCAATCGTCCCCACCGCCATGGTCGAGGTCAGCAGCCCATACTGCCCGGCGCCGGCGCCGAACTCGCTGACGGCCATGGTCGAGATGAAGATCGGGAAGTTCAGCCCGAACGTGCCGATCAGGAACAGCATCGCGAGCACGGCCATCAGGTCGGGACGCTTCCGGACATAGCGGAACCCCTCCGCAAAGCCCCCGGGCGCCCGGACGGCCCGCCCGCTCCGGTGCAGCTCGCCGACGCGGAGGAAACCGAGCGAGCAGAGTACGGCGCCGAACGAGGCCGCGTTGATCAGGAACGCCCACCCGGACCCCACGGCGGCGATGACGACGCCCGCGACGGCCGGCCCGACCATCCGCGCGGCGTTGAACGACGTGGAGTTCAGCCCCACCGCGTTCGACAGGTCGGCGTCGCCCACCAGCTCCGCAACGAAGGTGTGGCGCGCGGGCGCGTCGAACGCCGAAGCGCAGCCGAGCAGGAAAGCGAACACCCAAACGTGCCACAGCTGCACGGTCCCGGCGACGGTCAGCAGGCCCAGCGCCAGCGCGAGCGCCCCCATGGCCGCCTGGGTAGCGATCAACAGCCGCCGCCGGTCGAGGTGGTCGGCCGCGAAGCCGGTCAACGGCAGCAACAGGAGGTGCGGCCCGAACTGCAGCGCCATCACCACGCCCACGGCCGTGGCGTTCCGATGCGTCAGCACGGTCAGCACGAGCCAGTCCTGGGCGATGCGCTGCATCCAGGTGCCGATGTTGGACACCAGCGCGCCCCCGGCCCAGACCCGGTAATTGTAGCTGTTGAGCGAACGGAAGGTGCGCCTCAAGAAATCGGCCTCGCGCAGGCGATGGTGGTCAGGATGCGCGGCATCACCCTTCCATATCACAGCCAGGCCGGCCTCGCCTGGACCGTTTTGGGGGCGCGCGATGCGTGGGGCGGCGGTGCAGCGTTGCGCCGCCGCCGCGGCGCAAGCGTGGGGCGCCATCGAGGTTTCGAACGCTTGGGCCCCGGCGTCGGCGCGAACCCGCATCGACGCGCCGGTTCACATGACGGTCGCCAACCGAACCAACACGCCGGACAGCTTGCTCCGGGTCCGCTGCCCGCTTCGCCGAGAAGCACGCGACGGACCGCGGGGAAGGGGGGCCGCAATCATGCCGGCCCGCTCAATACCGCTTGTACGGCAAGAACTTCCCCGACATCGTCATCTTCACCCGGTCCCCCTTCTGGTCGGGCTGTCGTTCCAGCGTCATGTCGAAGTCGATGGCGCTCATGATGCCGTCGCCGAACTCCTCGTGGATCATCTCCTTCCACGTCGTGCCGTACACCGACACCAGCTCGTAGAACCGGTAGATCAACGGGTCGGTCGGCACCGCGGTGGGCAGCGAGCCGCGGTATGGCGCCTCCGCCAGCAGCGCCGCTTCCTCCTCCGACAGGCCGAACAGGGTGGCGGCCTTCTCCGCCGTTTCCGGCGTCATGCTCATCTGGCCCAAGCAGGCGGCGCAGGTCCAAACGGGCGCGTAGCCGAGCTTCCCCGCGACCTCCGCCCAGGTCCAGCCCTTCTGCTTCTTGATGCCGCGGATCTTCAGGCCCAGGGCGGTCTTCGCGTCGTTCAACTGATGGTCTCCTCGATGTGTGAAGCTGCAGGGCAGACCTCCGGCACCCGGCGGCCATCCCAGCCCTCCGGCCTGCTGCCGGCCAGGATGCGGGACCGGGCCACCAGGAAGTCCACGATGTGGGTGCGCAGCGCGTGGTGGCCCGGCGTGCGGTGGATGGTCTGCCGGTCGCGCGGCCGGGGCAAGGTGTTGATCACGACCTCCGCCACCCGCGCGTCGGGGCCGTTGGTCATCAAGAGGATGCGGTCGGCCAGCAGGATCGCCTCGTCCACGTCGTGCGTGATCATGAACGCGGTCTGCCCGGCGTCGGACACGAGCCGAAGGACCTCATCCTGAAGGGTGCCCCGGGTCAGCGCATCGAGCGCGCTGAACGGCTCGTCCATCAAGAGCAGCGACGGCTCGATGGCGAGCGCGCGGGCAATGCCGACCCGCTGCTTCATGCCGCCCGACAATTCCGCGGGCTTCCGCAGCGCCGCGTCGCCCAGGCCCACCAAGTCCAGCACCCGGCGCGCATGGTCCTGCACCCGGCCGCGCGGCCAATCCCGGTGGCGGCTGCGCACGGCGAAGGCAACGTTGCCCAGCGCCGAAAGCCACGGCAGCAGCGCGTGCGACTGGAAGATCACGGCGCGGTCCAGCGCCGGGCCGGACACCTGCCGCTCGTCCATCGCCACCGTGCCGGCGTCCGGCGCTTCCAGCCCGGCCAGGATGTTGAGGATCGTGGTCTTGCCGCAGCCGGAATGGCCGATCAGCGCCACGAACTCGCCGCGCTCCACGCCGAACCAAAGGTCCTGGAACACCGGGCGGCCGCCGTAGCGCCGGGCGATGCCCTCGACGCTCAGCCAGGGGCGCGGCACGGCTACTCCTGCCACGCCCCGGCCCGGTCGTTGCCAGCACGCCCAGCACGGCCAGGACCGCGGCCAGCACCCAGGCCACCGGCCCGAACCCGACCAGGACCGCGAGCCACAGCGCGGTGCGCCACGACGCCC
>CAXSEX010000079.1:2998-8623 GCA_964236415.1 uncultured Acetobacteraceae bacterium
CCACGCGACCGCCCGGGCGGCGCGGCCGAGCAGCTGATCCAGCGCCATGCCCACCAGGCCGATCACCAGGATCGCCACCACGATGTCGGCGATGGCGAGATTGTTCCATTGGTTCCAAACGAAGTAGCCGATGCCGGTGCCGCCCACCAGCATTTCGGCCGCGACGATCACCAGCCAGGCGATGCCGATGCTGATGCGGGCGCCCGTCATGATGGTGGGCGCGGCGGCGGGCAGGATCACGGTGAAGGCGGTGCGCCACGGCCCGGCCTCCAGCGTGCGGGCCACGTTCAGCCATTCCCGCCGCACGGACGCCACGCCGAAGGACGTGTTCAGCAGCATCGGCCAGATCGCGCAGATAAAGATGACGAAGATGGCCGAGGTGCCGCTGTCCCGGATGGTGTAGAGTGCCAGCGGCATCCAGGCGAGCGGGCTGACCGGGCGCAGCACCTGGATGATGGGGTCGAGCGCGCCGTGCAGCACGGGACTCATGCCGATCAGGAAGCCGAGCGGCACCGCGACGAGCGCGGCGAGGCCGAACCCCGTCAGCACCCGCAGCAGCGACCAGCCGAGCTGGATGCCGATGCCCTGGTCGTTGGCGCCGTGCACGTAGAACGGGTCGCGCAGAAGTTGCCAGGCGCGCGCCAGGATCTCGGACGGCCGCGGCATGGGCGTCTGCTGGCCCCCCTGCGCCGCGGTGCCGAGCAGCTTGGCATACTCGGGATCGAGCGCCGGGCCGGTGGGTGCCGCAGGCGTCGCGGCGACCTGCCAGGCGCCCAGGGCGGCCGCGAGGATCAGCAGCAGCAGCAGCGTGGAACGGACACGCAGCGCCATCAGGCCCGCCGGATCGCGAAGCTCGAAACGTAGCCGTCGGGATCGGCCGGGTCGAAGGTCTTGCCCATGATGCTGTGGGTGCGGTAGGCGCTGGCGGGCGGCGTCTCGCCGAGGTCCCGCATCTTGGCCCCGGCGTCGGTCGCCAGGTACACCTGCTCCGCCACGTCCCGCCAGCGGATGTCGCCGCGCACCTGTCCCCACCGCTTCATCTGCGTCATGATCCACAGCGCCATGCTCTGGTAGGGGAACGGCTCGAAGCTCACCCGGTCCGGCTGCCGCTTCACTTGGCCCAAGCCGTCGGCATAGGTGCCGGTCAGCGCCTGCTCCACCACCGTCACCGGCTGGTTCAGGTAGTTCTGCCCGGCGATCACGCCCGCGATCTCCTTGCGGTTCTCCGCCTTGTTGGCATGGGCCGCCGCCTCGATCACCGAGCGCAGCAGCGCCTGGAAGGTGTTGGGCGCTTCCGTCACCATCCGGCGCGGCACGGCGAAGGCGCAGCAGGGATGGCCGTCCCACAGCTCCCGCGTCAGCAGGTGGATGAAGCCCACCCCGTCATACACCGCGCGCTGGTTGAACGGGTCCGGCCCCAGGAAGCCGTCGATGTTCTCCGCCCGCAGGTTGGCCACCATCTCCGGCGGCGGGATCAGGCGGAGCTGCACGTCGCGGTCGGGGTCAAGCCCGGCCTCCGCCAGGTAGTAGCGCAACAGGTAGGCGTGCATCGAGTACTCGAACGGGATACCGAGCTTGAAGCCCTTCCAGTCCCGGGGATCGCGCCGCTCCTTGTGCTTGGTCGCCAGCGTGATCGCCTGGCCGTTGATGTTCTCGATCGCGGCCACGCTCCACGGGATCGGGTTCGACCCGACGCCCATCGAGATCGCCAGCGGCATCGGGCTGAGCATGTGCGATGCGTCGTACTCGCCGTTCAGCGACTTGTCGCGCACCACCGCCCAGCCGGCCGTGCGCACGACCTCCACATTGAGGCCGTTGCGGGCGTAGAACCCCATCGGCGCCGCCATGATGATCGGGGTCGCGCAGGTGATGCCGATGAAGCCGACCTTGAGGTCCTTCTTCTCCGGCGTGCCCGCCGCAGGCTGCGCCACGGACTCGGCCATCGCCTCCTGCGCGCGGAAGACCGGCAGCACCCGGTCCATGGCCGCCGCCACGACGCCCGCGCCCAGGGCGCCGATCACGCGCCGCCGCCCGGCCTCGCCGCCGAACGCCGCCCGCTCGGCCGCCACCCGCACGGCGGCGGCGGCGAGCGCCTCCGGCGCGTCGCAGCTCAGGTGCGTGCCGCCGCAGCGGCAGGTGGGTTGGATCATCGGCGGTGCTGTCCCGTGTGGTTCGTGGGGGAAGAGCAAGCAATATGCCAGGAACGTGCAGGCTCTTGCAACATGCACTGACCAGTCAGTCGGCGTCGTTTTAGGCACATGCTGAAAAAAACGGCATGCGCATCCTGCGGAGGGTTGCAGGCCATGGTGGAACGGCCAGGGCGGCAGGCCGTTTGCAGGGTGGCAAAAGGCCGAAGGCGCTGCGATGCTGGCGCCCGTCCCGGCGATGGGCGGCTTGGCGGTAGAGGATGCGATGGAGTTTGTTGAGACGGCCACCCTGCACATCGCCTACGAGGAAGCGGGGCCGCCCGATGGCGTGCCCGTCGTGCTGCTGCATGGGTTCCCCTATGACATCCGGGCGTTCGACGCCGTGGCTCCGGCGCTGGCGCAAGCGGGGTGCCGGGTGGTCGTGCCCTTTCTGCGCGGCTTCGGGCCGACGCAGTTCCTGTCGGACGAGACGCCGCGCTCCGGCGAGCAGGCGGCGCTGGGGGCCGACCTGCTGGGATTGCTGGAGGCGCTGGCGCTGGGGCCGGCGGTGCTGGGGGGCTACGACTGGGGCGGGCGCGCGGCCTGCATCGTCGCGGCGCTGTGGCCGGAGCGGGTGCGTGGCCTGGTGTCGGTCGAGGGCTACAACATCCAGGACATCGCCGCCTCCGCCGCGCCGGCCGCACCGGAGCAGGAGTACCGGCTTTGGTACCAATATTATCTGCACGCGGAGCGCGGCCGGGCTGGCCTCGCGGCGGACCGCCGGGCGTTCTGCCGGCTGCTGTGGCGGCTGTGGTCGCCAAGCTGGGCGTTCGACGACGCCACCTTCGAGCGGACCGCGGCCTCCTTCGACAACCCGGATTTCGTCGATGTCGTCGTGCACTCCTACCGCCACCGCTTCGGCCTTGTCCCGGGCGACCCGGCGTTGGCCGGAATCGAGCAGCGATTGGCTGGGCAGCCCGCCATCACCGTGCCGACGGTCGTGCTGCACGGCGACGATGACGGCGTGGGTCCGGCATGGCAGTCGGAACGGCAGGGCCGCCACTTCACCGGGCCTTACACGCGCCAGGTCGTGCCGGGCGTCGGGCACGACCTGCCGCAGGAAGCGCCGGGGTCGTTCGCGTTGGCGGTGCTGGGCCTGCTGGACCGGGCGTAAGGGGACGGGCGCGCGGCCCAAGCTGGTGGACAGCAGGCCTTGGACGCCTTAGGTCAATGGCAAAGTCATATGCTGCGCGCCAAGGAGGAATCGCATGCCATTCGACGGCACGGATTTTCCACGAGAGGACCGGCCGCCGGGCCGCGGGACGCCCGACGACAACGCCGCGACCTGGATCATCGTGCTCCTGGCGTTCTGCCTGCTGGTGATGCCCATTTCCCTGACCGGCCTCGTTGACATCATCCGGTACGTGCGAGGCAACTGATGCCGGCCGTCCGCCCGGGCCGCTCGGTCATCCTGCCGCTGCTGATCCCGTTATGGTGCGTGTCCTGCGCCGGCCTGGCCAGGAATGACCAAGGCCCGCTGCAGCCGCAAACCGTGAGGGGGCCGTGCCAGGTGAAGAAGTTCTTCATCCTAAGCCAGACCTCGACGCACACCGAGATGACAGTCGGCAACGCCGGGCAGGCTTGCGACCTCACGTTGTTCAATCCCGACCTGCAGGTCACGCTCAACGCGGCCTTGGTGAATAGCCAGCCCGTCCATGGCCGCGCAGCCGCGACGTTGATCACCGCCGGGCGGCAAGCGGCGGTCTCGTACGCCCCGCAGCCCGGCTACACCGGGCCGGACCGCTTCAGCGTCACGTTCGAGCCGAATGACATCGGCGTGACGTTCTCCGTCACGGTGCAGCCCAACGCCCCGCCGGGTTCGTGAGCGAGACGGCCCGGGCCGCTACGCCTCGCACCCCTCCGCCCGCAGCAGGTCCGTCACCACCCCGGCCGGCACGTCCGAGCTGGTGAACGCTTCCCCGATCCCCCGGGCCAGCACGAAATGCAGCGCGCCGTCGCGCATCTTCTTGTCGCGCCGCATGTGGGCCACCAGGCGGGCGGCGGAGAAACGGCGGTTCAGCATGCCGATTTCGCTCGGCAGGCCCACGGCGGCAAGGTGCGCCTCGACCCGCGCCGCGTCGTCCGGCGCGCACAAGCCCAACAGCGCCGACAGCCGGAACGCCAGCCCCAGGCCGATCGCCACCCCCTCTCCGTGCAGCAGCGCGCCGCCGTAGCCGACCTCCGCCTCCAGCGCGTGCCCGAAGGTGTGGCCGAGGTTCAGCAGGGCGCGGCCGTCCGCCGGGCGTTCCTCCCGCTCGTCGTCGCCCACCACGGCGGCCTTGAAGGCGCAGGCGCGCAGGATCGCCTCGGCCTGGGCGTCCCGGTCGCCATGGGCCAGCGCCGGGCCGTGCGCCTCGCACCATTCGAACAGCCCGGCGTCCCCGATCAACCCGGCCTTCACCACCTCCGCATAGCCCGCCCGCAGCTCGCGCCCGTTCAGCGTGCCCAGCGTCCCGGTATCGGCCAGCACCAGGCGCGGCTGGTGGAAGGCGCCGACCAGGTTCTTGCCGTGCGCCGTGTTGATCCCGGTCTTGCCGCCGACGCTGCTGTCCACCTGGGCCAGCAGCGTCGTCGGCACCTGGACGAAGGGCAGGCCGCGCAAGGTGGTCGCGGCGGCGAAGCCCGCGAGGTCGCCGACCACGCCGCCGCCCAACGCAATCACCGTGGTCCGCCGCTCGACGCCCGCGTCCAGCAGCCCGTCCACGACCCGGCCATAGCTCGCCATGCTCTTGGACGCCTCGCCCGGCGGCACGACGATCTGCTGCGCCGCGATCCCGGTCTGCGCCAACCCGTCCAGCAGCGCCGGCAAATGCAGGGCCGCCACGTTCTCGTCCGTCACCACCACGGCGCGGCGCTGCGGCATCACCGGCGCCAGCAGCGCCCCGGCACGGGCTAAAAGGCCGTCCCCGATCACGATCTCGTACGGCGCGGCGCTCAGCGCCACCGGCAGCCGCCGCGGCTCGCGCCATTCGTCGAGTGCCTGCAAGACCTTGCCCATGGTGTACTCCAGCGGTTCGTCGCCGCAATCGACGGTGATGTCGGCCTCGGCATAGATAGGATGGCGCTGCTCCATCAATCGGCCAAGGATCTCCGCCGGGTCGCCGGCATGCAAAAGCGGGCGGTGGCTGCGGGCGGCGACCCGGCGCAGCAGGGTGGCGAGCCGGCAGCGCAGCCAGACCGAGACGGCGCCGTCCCGGATCGCGCCCCGGGTTTGGGCGTCCATGAACGCGCCGCCGCCGGTGGCCACGACCAGCGGACTGCCGTTCAGCAACCTGCGGATCACCCGGCGCTCCCCGTCGCGGAAGTCGCGCTCGCCGTAGCGGCTGAACAGCTCGGCGATGCTGCACCCGGCGGCCAGCTCGATCTCGGCATCGGAGTCGCGGAACGGCAGGCCGAGGCGGGCGGCCATGCGGCGGCCGATGCTGGTCTTGCCGGCGCC
>CAXSEX010000079.1:8633-12870 GCA_964236415.1 uncultured Acetobacteraceae bacterium
CCATCAGGCCGACCAGCACGATGCCCCGCCCGGCGAGCCGGGGCGGAAGGCGCCCCATGGCAGACGCGGCGCGGGGGGACCCGGCGCGGGGGGCGTTCAGCCCGGACCTGCCGAGCGCGATGTTGCGCGTCATAACGGCGGAGGTTAGCACAGGAATTAACGATCCGGCCAAAAATGGCCTTGTAAGGTATGGATATGAACCGCGTTTTGCTGATCGTCGTCGCCGTCTTGCTGGTCGTCGTGGTGGGCGGCCTGCTGCTCGGGGCCTTTCCGCCGGAGCCGCGGACCGAGCAGGTTCAGCACGTCCTGCCGAACGACCGCTTCCAGCCGCGCTGACGTTTGGGCATGGACCGGCAGGTCGAGGCGTTCCTGGAAATGCTGGCTGCCGAGCGCGGGGCCGCGCGCAACACCGTTGCCGCCTACCGCGCCGACCTCCAGGCCTTTGCGGCCTTCGCAGCAGCCCGGGGCGAGCGCCCGGGCGCCGCGAGCGAGGATACGCTGCACGCCTACATGCGGTCGCTGCACGGCGCTGTCGCCGCCCGGACGGCAGCGCGGCGGCTGTCCTGCCTGCGGAGCTTCCACCGCTTCCTGCTGCGGGACGGCGCCCGCCCGGACGACCCGACAGGGCGGCTGGACGCGCCACGCCTGCCCGCCACCTTGCCCAAGTACCTGGCGCCGGCGGAGGTCGATGCACTGCTGGCCGCCGCCACGGCCCGGCCCGGCGTGCCCGGCCTCCTGGGACGCGCGGCGCTCGAAATCCTGTACTGCACGGGGCTGCGCGTGTCGGAGCTGCTGGGCCTCCCGCGGGCTGCGCTGGCGACGGCGTCCGAAACGCTGGTCGTGCGCGGCAAGGGTGGGCGGGAGCGCATGGTGCTGCTGTCCGACCGCGCCCGGATCGCCTCGGCGGCGCTCGGCGCCGCGACGGGGGGCAAGTGGCTGTTCCCCGGGCGCGACCCGCGCCAGCCGATGACCCGGCAGGGCTTCGCGCTGCTGCTGAAGCAGGCGGCGCTCCTGGCCGGCCTCGACCCCGCCCGTGTCAGCCCGCACGTCCTGCGCCACAGCTTCGCCAGCCACATGCTGGCCGGCGGCGCCGACCTGCGCAGCCTGCAAACCCTGCTCGGCCATGCCGACATCGCCACCACGCAGATCTACACCCATGTGCTGGCGGAGCGGCTGCAGCAGCTCGTCGCGCTGCACCATCCCCTGGCGTAACGGTGGCAAGGAGGCTAAGCCCCCGCCGATGCGTCACTTCCTAGATTTCGAGAAACCCGTCGCCGAGCTTGAGCGCAGCATCGAGGAGCTGCGGCGGACCCAGGAGCCGGGCGGCATCAACATCGAGGAGGAGGTGCAGCGCCTGGCCGACAAGGCGGACAAGCAGCTCCGCCTGACCTACGCCAAGCTGACACCCTGGCAGAAAACCCAGGTCGCCCGCCACCCGGAGCGCCCGCACGCCCTGGACTACATCCACGGCCTGCTCACCGAGTGGACGCCCTTGGCCGGCGACCGGGCCTTTGCCGACGACGCCGCCGTGGTCGGCGGCCTCGGGCGGTTTCAGGGGCGCTCCGTCGTCGTGCTGGGCACCGAGCGCGGGTCGGACACGGACACCCGCGTCGCCCACAATTTCGGCATGGCCCGGCCGGAGGGCTACCGCAAGGCGCGGCGGCTAATCGAGCTGGCCGGGCGCTTCGGCCTACCGCTGCTGACCTTCGTGGACACTGCCGGCGCGTTCCCCGGCATCGACGCCGAGGCGCGCGGCCAGGCCGAGGCCATCGCCCGCTCCATCGAGGCCTGCCTGCTCGCCCCCGTGCCCATCGTCGCCACGATCATCGGCGAGGGCGGCTCCGGCGGCGCCATGGCGCTCGCCGCCGGGGACCGGGTGCTGATGCTGGAGCACGCCGTGTATTCCGTGATCTCGCCGGAGGGCTGCGCCAGCATCCTGTGGCGCGACGCCGCGCAGGCGTCGGTGGCGGCGGAGGCGCTGCGCCTCACCGCGACCGACCTGCACGCGCTGCACATCATCGACACGATTGTGCCCGAACCGATGGGGGGCGCCCACCGCATGCCGGCCGAGACGGTCGCGAGCGTCGGCGCCGCGGTGGGGGACGCGCTGGCCGCGCTGCTGCCGCTCGACGCCGCCACGCTGCAAACCCGGCGGCGCGAGAAGTTCCTCGCCATGGGCCGCGAGCTTCCGGCGTGATGGCTTCGGCGGTGGCCAGCATCCGCCGCGCGGTCTAGGCTGCCGGGCGTCCATGCCCCCTGACACCCCGCTCCCCCAAGACCTGGCCCCCGCGCCGCCCGCAGCACCCGACCCGACCGAGGGCCAATCCACCCGCGGCCTGTTCATGCGGGTGTTCCCGTCCATCTGCCTGCCGATGTTCATGGCGGCGGTGGACGCGACCATCGTGGCCACCGCCTTGCCCGCCATCGCCGGCACGCTGGGCGACGTGGAGCGGATTTCCTGGGTCGTCGTGTCCTACCTGATGGCGACCACCATCGCCGCCCCGGTGTATGGCCGGCTGGGCGACGCGCTGGGGCGCAAGCGGCTGCTGTTCCTGGCATTGGGCGTGTTCGTCGCGGCCTCGGTCGGCTGCGCCGCCGCGCCCACGCTGATGTGGCTCGTCGCGGCGCGCGTGCTGCAGGGCTTCGGCGGCGGCGGGCTGATGACCTTGTCGCAGGCGCTGGTGGGGGAAACCGTGCCGCCGCGGGAGCGGGGGCGCTACCAGGGCTACCTCGCCTCCATCTTCATGACCTCCTCCACCTTCGGGCCGGTCGCGGGCGGGTGGCTGACGCAGCATCTCGGCTGGCAGTCGGTGTTCTTGATCAACGTGCCGCTGGGCCTGCTCGCGGCCGTGCTGGCGGTGCGGCTGCCGAACCGCGCGCCGCCGCGGTCGCGCGTCCGGTTCGACTGGCTGGGGCTGGTCCTGTTCTCCGGCTTTGTCGTGCCGCTGCTGATGGCGCTGGAGCGGGGGCAGCGCATCTCCGCCGCCGTCGTGCCGGGCGTGGCCGGGCTGGTCGGGCTGGCGGTCGCGTCGCTGTTCCTGCTGCTGCGGCAGGAGCGGCGGACCTCCACCCCGCTGATCCCCGTGGCGCTGCTGCGCATGCCCGCAATCTGGCGCGCGGACGCGATGGGCGCCTGCGTCGGCGCCACCGTCGTGTCCTGCGTGACCTTCATGCCGATCTACTTGCAGGTGGTGCGCGGGGCGCCGCCGGGCCGGGTGGGGCTGCTGCTGCTGCCGCTCACCGCCGGGCTGGCGTTCGGCTCCTTGCTGACCGGGCGGATGATCGCGCGGACCGGGCGGACCGCGGTGTTCCCGTCCTTTGGCCTGGTGTCCGTCACCGCGTGCCTGGTGTTCCTGGCGCTCGGCGCCGGATGGTTGCCGACGGCGGGGCTGCCGGCGGTGTTCCTGGTGCTGTCCATGTCGCTCGGCACCACCATGCCGGTGGTGCAGACCACGGTGCAGATGGTGGCGGGGCCGAAGAACCTGGGCGCCGCGTCGGCTTCCGTGCAGTTCTCCCGTTCCATCGGCGCGGCGCTGGGCACGGCGCTGGTCGGCGCGGTGCTGTTCGCCTGGCTCGCCACGACCGACCCGGCGACCGCCGGGCTGTTCGCCGAGATCGTCGAGCGCGGCCCGGCGGTGCTCGACCACGTGGACCCGGCCCGGCGTGCCGTGGCGGCGGACGAGATCGGGTCGGCGTTCCGCGCGGCGTTCCTGTGCATCGCGTCGTTCAGCGGAATTGGGCTGTTGCTGGCGTGGTCGCTGCCGGTGCGGCGGATTTGACAGTTATGCTTTGTTTGTTGATTCAATTAGATTGTAGCTGCTCTTCAGTAATTCTCAGGCTGCTCAGAGAATAAGCGAGATCTATAACTTCGAATCTTAATAAAAAGACATTTTCATTTATTTTAGATAAACATTGAGGTTGAAAGACAATCTGCCTGAGTAGGATGCCGTTTCAGAAGATTCAAACTTAAGTCCGATGTCCCAGGTGCTGTTTCTAAGATTGAAAGCGCAATTTACTCTGGCTAATTACATATTCTGCCCGGAAATAAATATACTAGGTGACAGAAACGTGCATATAAAAGCAGTCAGTGCCGGTATCCTCAATCTCATAGCTTTAACCACACCTAAAACGGTGCTGGCTGATGATTTAACAATGCAACAGATTAACGCTCTTAAAATTATAAGAGTCTGCCTCGGAACTGATCGTTGCGCATCAAGTGCGTGCCGGGCGTTGGGTG
>CAXSEX010000080.1:0-12779 GCA_964236415.1 uncultured Acetobacteraceae bacterium
CCTCTACCGCCTGCCGGAAGTGGCCGCAGCCGACGAGGTGTTCGTCGTCGAGGGCGAGAAGGACTCCGACAGGCTGCGGGCAGCCGGGTTCGTCGCGACCACCGTGGTCGAGGGGCAGGCGGCGCGGCGCAGCTTGATGCCGCAACGCTACATGTGGCTGCGCTGGGGATTGTCGGTTGTTGTCGTCCTTTGCCTGGTGTCCGTCAGCCTGATCCGGGCGTTCGGCGGCCGGGTGGTGCTGTAGCCAAGGCGCCCTGCTTCACGCAGGCGTGCGAGCAATGCAAATCGAGCGTCACGCGGCGCCTTGCATGTGTTACGCTGGCCAAACGACAGGGTCGTTTGCGAGGTGCGATTGAAGGTATTCTGGGACCCAGCGCAGCTTCTGCACGCCCCGCGCTTCTTCCTGCAGCGCGGCGTCGTGCGCGCCAACTTCGAGGTGCCAGCCCGGGCCGAGGCGCTGCTGGACGGCTGCCGGGCGCTCGGCCTGTCCCTTGACCGGCCCACCCCGGCAGACCGCGCAGCGTTGGAGGCGGTGCACGCGCCTGCCTACTTGGATTTCCTGCGCGACGCCCCGGCCGCCTGGGACCGCCTGCCTGACCATGGGCCGGAGCTGGTGCCCAACATCCATCCCTCCCCGGAAATGCTGGCCAACGGCGCGCAGCCAAGCCCGATGGTGGTCGGCCAGCTCGGCTGGTTCACCGCCGACACCTCCTGCCCCATCGCCGCGGAAACCTGGCCCGCCGCCGCGGCGGCCGCCGCGTGCGCCGTCGCGGCAGCAGACGTGGCGGCGGGGGGCGGCACGGCCTACGCCCTGACGCGCCCGCCGGGGCACCACGCCTACCCGGCCCGGGCCGGCGGCCATTGCTACGTCAACAACGCCGCGGTCACGGCGCAGCGCCTGCGGGACTGCGGCGCGTCGCGCGTCGCCGTGCTGGACATCGACAGCCATCACGGCAACGGCACGCAGGGCGTGTTCTGGGACCGCGCCGACGTGCTGTTCGTGTCCGTGCACGGCGACCCCCGCGGCTATTACCCTTGGTATGTCGGCCACGCCGGGGAGCGCGGCGCCGGACCCGGCGCCGGGTGCAACCTCAACCTGCCGCTGCCGGCCGGGACCGTGGATGCGGGCTGGCTCGACGCGCTGGACGCCGGGCTTGCGGCGATTCGGCGGTTCCGCGCCGACGCGCTCGTGCTTAGCCTGGGGTTCGACCCGTCGAAAGACGAGCCGCTCGGCTTTTTGCAAGTTACCGAAGACGGCTTCGCCCAGGCTGCGCGTCGCATCGCGGCGCTGCGCCTGCCGGCGGCGATCATTCAGGAGGGCGGCTACAACACCGCGCTGCTCGGCACGCTGCTGCAAACGTTCCTTTCGGCCTACGGCGCGTGAGCCTCGCCCGCATCCGCAGCTTCGCTTTCAGCGGCATCGAGGCGGTCCCGGTTGAGGTCCAGGTGCAGATTTCCTCCGGCCTGCCCGCCTTTCTGGTGGTGGGCCTGCCCGACAAGGCGGTGGGCGAGGCGCGGGAGCGGGTGCGCGCGGCGCTGACCGCCATGGGCCTGTCCTTGCCGCCCAAGCGCGTGCTGATCAACCTGGCGCCGGCGGATCTGCTCAAGGAGGGCAGCCACTTCGACCTGCCCATCGCGCTCGGCGTGCTGGCCGCCATGGAGGTGCTGCCGCGCGACGAGGTGGCGGGCTACGCGGCGCTCGGCGAACTCTCGCTCGATGGCGCCATCCACGCCGTTGCCGGGGTGCTGCCGGCCGCGATGTCGGCGTCGGCCCGCGACCTCGGGCTGATCTGCCCGGCGTCGCAGGGCGGGGAAGCCGCCTGGGCCGGGCGCATCGAGATCCTGGCGGCACCCGACCTGCTGTCGGTGATCAACCATTTCCGTGGCAGCCAGGTGCTGTCGCCGCCCGAACCCGCCGGCACGCAGCCAAGCGAGGCCGGGCCGGACCTGTCCGAGGTGCGCGGCATGGAGACCGCCAAGCGCGCTCTGGAGATCGCCGCGGCCGGCGGGCACAACATGATGCTGATCGGCCCGCCCGGCGCGGGGAAGTCCATGCTCGCCGCCCGGATGCCCTGGCTCCTGCCCGACCTGCGCCCGGTCGATGCGTTGGAGGTCAGCATGATCCACAGCGTGGCCGGGCTGCTGGATGGCGGGCGGCTCGTCATGCGCCCGCCCTACCGCGAGCCGCACCACGGCGCGTCGCAGGCGGCGCTCACCGGCGGCGGCCAGCGCGCCAAGCCCGGCGAGGTCAGCCTGGCGCACCGCGGCGTGCTGTTCCTCGACGAGCTGCCCGAGTTTCCCCGCCCGGCGCTGGAAGCATTGCGCCAGCCGCTGGAAAGCGGGCGCACCACCGTGGCCCGCGCCCTCGCCCACGTGACCTACCCCGCCCGCTTCCAGCTCATCGCCGCGATGAACCCGTGCCGCTGCGGCTACCTCGGCGACGCCGCCCGCGCATGCAGCCGCGCGCCGCGCTGCGGAGAGGATTACCTGTCCCGCATCAGCGGCCCGCTGCTGGACCGCATCGACGTCACCATCCATGTTCAGCCAGTCCCGCCCAGCGAACTGTCCCGCGCGCCGCCCGGTGAGCCGACCGCCACCGTGGCCAGCCGCGTCGCCGCGGCCCGCGCGACGCAGACCGCCCGCTACGGCGCCGACGGCCCGGCAAGCAACGCCGAGGCTGAATTGGGGGTGATCGAGCTGCAGCCGGAGGCCCGGCAACTGGCCGAGAACGTCGCCGACAAGCTGCGCCTGTCCGCCCGCGGCTTCACCCGGGTGCTGCGCGTGGCGCGCACCATTGCTGACCTGGCGGGCGCGGCCCAGGTACGCCGGGCCGACGTGGCGGAGGCGCTGGCCTACCGCGCCCGCGTCCCGGGCCGTCCGGGTTAGCCTTCGCTGCGGAAAGCGTCGGCCACGCGGCGCACCCGGCCGGCGCCATCGACCAGCAGCACGTCGAACCGCACGCCGGCGCGGCCCCAGCCGGGGTTCTCGGCCAAGGCGATCTCGCCTGCGGCCAGCAGCCGGGCGCGCTGACGCAGCCCCAGGGCAGCAGCGGCCGAGAGCAGGTCCGGCCGCGCCTTCACCTCGATGAAGGCCAGCAGCCCGTCGCGTTCGGCAACCACGTCGATCTCGCCGGCGGCGGTGCGCAACCGCCGGGCCAGCACGGCCCAGCCGTCGCGCTCAAGCGCCGTGCAGGCCGCCTGCTCGGCCGTGACGCCGCGTGCCTGCGCCGCCCGGCCGCGAGCGGCACGGCCGCCAGGGGTCTCCGCCGTCATCCGTTACGATACGTCCGGGTGGTGTCCAGGCCGGCAAACTCCGCGACCAAGGTGTAGCCGACGCCCAGCAGGACGGGACCCACGAAGATGCCCAGCAGCCCGAACGCCAAGGCGCCGCCCAGCACGCCCAGGATCGTCAGCAGGAACGGCAGCTCCGCCCCACGCGAGATGAAGTACGGCCGAATGATGTTGTCCGATCCGCTGATGGCGAACAGCCCATAGGTGCCGAGGAAAATGCCCCAGCCGGTATGCCCCGTGCTGAGCAGCCAAAGCGTCGCGGGAATCCAGACCACCGGCGCGCCGATGGGCAGCACCGACAGAAACCCGGCCGTGGCGCCCAGCAGCAGCGGGCGCGGCACGCCTGACAGCCAAAGCCCGAACGCCGTCAGCATCCCCTGCACGATGGCCGTGCCCAGGATGCCGTACACGGTGCCCCGCACCGTCAGCCCGGTGACGTCCACAAGCCGCGCCGCGTGGTCGCCAGCGATCCGGTATACGATGCGGTTGAGGTAAGCGCCCAGGCTGTCTCCCGATGCCCAGAAAAAGAATGCGATGACGAGGGCAATGAGGAATTGCAGCAAGCCGCCCGCAATGCCGAGCAGGACGTTCAGCCCATTCTCCGCGATCATGCCGAAATAGGGCTTGAAGAAGCTGACCATGACGCCGAGGTCCGCCGCCCACACGTTCCAGTAATCCGCCAAAGTCGCGCCGATAATCGGGATGCCGCCCAGCCATCCGGGCGCACCGGGCAGGCCGCCGCTGAGCGCGGCCTCGATTGAGTTGCGGAGTTGGTTCACGTCGTCCGCCCCGGCAGGCGCGGCCAGCGCCAGCGGCAGCACGATCAGCACGGTGGTCAGCAGCACCATGATCCCGGCCGCCCAGCCCCGGCTCGCGCGGAGGCGGGTCCGCACCCAGGTGAACACCGGCCAAGTGGTGTAGACCAGGATCGCCGCCCACAGGATCGCCGACAGGAACGGGTGCAGCACCAGGATGCAGCCAACCGCGATGCCGACCAGCAAAAGCCCCATCAGCAGGCGTTCCGCCACCAAGTCCGTGGGCTGCTTCATGTTCGGCGGTATCGTCCGCCCGTCAATGGAAAGCAACTGGGGAAAGCGACTGGTTGTTCTAGGCCAGGCCGATGGTTAGCCTGGCTTGAAACAGGAGGACCACCATGCCGCGCCTGGCCGCCAACCTTTCGATGATGTTCAACGAAGTGCCCTTCCTCGAACGCTTCGACGCTGCGGCGAAGGCCGGGTTCAAGGCCGTCGAGTTCCTGTTTCCCTACGACCACCCGGCCGGCGAGATCCGCCGGCGGCTGGACGGCGCCGGCCTGCGGCAGGTGCTGTTCAACATGCCGCCCGGCGATTGGGCGAGCGGCGAGCGCGGCGTTGCCTGCCTGCCGGGCCGCGGGGCGGAGTTCCGCGACGGCGTGAAGACCGCGCTGGATTACGCCGGCACGCTCGGCTGCGACCTGGTCCACTGCATGGCGGGGATCGTGCCTGCGGGCGTGGCGCGCGGCACCGCGGCGGCGTTGTACGTCGCGAACCTCGCTTGGGCAGCCGAGCAGGCGGCGGCGCAGGGGGTGAAGATCGTGATCGAACCCATCAACCACCGCGACATGCCCGGCTTCTTCCTGAACACGATGGGACAGGGCGCCGACGTCGTGGCGGCGCTTGGCTTCGACCGGGTGGGACTGCAATTCGACATCTATCACTGTCAAGTGACCGAAGGGGATGTGAGCAAGCGGATGGAGACGCTGCTGCCCAGCATCGCCCATATGCAGTTGGCCGATGTGCCCGGCCGCCACGAACCCGGCACCGGCGAAATCGGCTGGGAATACGTCCTCGGCCGCATTGACGCGCTGGGATACGCGGGATGGGTCGGCTGCGAGTACCGGCCAGCCGGCGACACGGTGGCGGGTCTGGCGTGGCGTGACCGCTACCACGTCTGAATTTTAGAGGGCAATGCACGATTTAAGCGGCACATCTCACTTTATTTCTGCGAAGTTGATTGTATGATAACGACGAATCAACTTCCGGCTGTTAAGAGAGACGCCTCCGGGAGGGTGGTTGCAGTGTCTGCCCTTTGCCCGGTTGGAGGTGAGCATGCGGTTTGCAGAGATAGGGCAGCAGCTTCGGGCGTATCGGCTTGAGTCCGGCCTACGGGCGGAGGAAATCGCAGCGCGGCTGGGCGTGTCCCGCGCGGCGCTCTACCGCTACGAGAAGGGCGAAGTCATCAAGCTCGACACGGTCAAGCGCTTGGCGGAGCTGCTGAAGGTTTCCCCCTTGTCCTTGCTGGGCATCGGGGTTGAGTACTACAGCCGCTCGGTCGGCTACTTCGAACGGATTCGGCAGATTGAGGAGTCGGCCGACCAGGTGCTGCAAGCCTACGGCGCGTGCCTGTATCTCACCACGTCCGATACGTTCGACGCGGCAATCGCCGATGGCCTGAGCGAAGCCGCCAATCAGCCCGGCACCGATACCGCGGCGTTCCGAACCAACGCCGACCAGGTCCTCGGCATCCTCGCCGCGCGGAAGCGGATCTATGCGCAGCGCCGCCCAGGGATCATCGCGATCCTGTCGCCGCAATCCATCCAGAGCTTCCTCAGCCTGGGCGTGCTGGGGAGCCTCAAGCTGTCGGATGCGTTGCGGATGCGTTGCCGCCGGGTCGCCATGGCGGAGGTGCATAACATCGCCGACCTCATGGAAACCGAGCCGATGGGGCTGCAATTCGGCCTGCTCGCCTCGAACGAGGCAGCGAGCGGATTCAGCATCTTCCGCACGCGCGACCGTGCCACCCTGGCTGCCAACCCGTTCCATGCGGACGGCTTGCCGTCCGCGCAAACCGGGGTCGCCATGATCACCGGCGCCGACGAGGCCATCGCCGCCCATCAGCGCGTCGCGGAGGCCATGTGGCGGGACGCCGTGAAAGGCCCTGCGGGCGCGGCGCGCTTGCGGGAGATCGTTCGGGAGATGCTGACCAACCAGGCTTGAGCCGCGGGCTTTATTGACGCGGGTGGTTCCAATGGCGTCCGTGCCGATCTAGGGTCGGTCCATGGTCGCGATCCCCTCCCACCCCGACGTGCAGATCGTCTCGAACGAGACCGCCTGGAAGGGACGGTTCTCCGTCGAACTGGTCAAGTTCCGCCAGCGCCGGTTCGACGGCGCGATGTCCGGGGTGCGCAGTTGGGAGCTGCTTTGCCGCGGCCGTGCCGCAGCCGTGCTGCCCTATGACCCCCTGACTGACCAAGTGGCGCTGATTGAGCAGTTCCGCCTGCCCGCGCTCGTCGCCGGCCTGGAGCCGGTGATGGTCGAGATCCCCGCGGGCCTTTGCGACGGCGCCGAGGACCCGGCCGCGACCGCGGTGCGGGAAGCGCGGGAGGAAACCGGCCTCTCGGTCGATCTGCTGGAACGCATGGGAGATTTCCTGCTCACCCCCGGTGCCTCCGACGAAAGGTGCACCATGTTCGCGGGCCGCATGCGCGCGCCAAATGCCGGGCCGGACGGCATGGTCGGCCAGGGCGGCCTGGCGGCTGAGCAGGAAGACATCCGCGTCCGCCTGCATTCCGCCGCGGACGCCATCGAGGCTGCGGCTGCCGGGCGCTACGCCAACTCCGTCACCGCCATCGCCCTGCTCTGGCTTGCCGTGAAGCGGGATTGGCTGCGGGCGCAATGGGCCGGCCGGTGATGGCGCGGCGATCTGCCGGGCGGGAGGCCTGACCGTGGACCCTCTTGTCAACACGGAATGGCTAGCCGGCCAGCTCGGCGCCGCCGACCTCGTCGTGTTCGATGCGACGAAGTTTCTGCCGGGCGAGGGCAAGGACGGCGCCGAGGAGTTCGCCCACGCCCATATCCCCAGCGCCCGCTTTTTCGACATCGACGCCGTTGCCGACCCCGACACGCCGCTGCCGCACATGGTCCCTGCGCCGGGCCGGTTCGAGCGGCTGCTGGGCGAACTCGGCGTATCGAACGCGAGCCGGGTGGTGTTCTATGACCAGAAAGGCATCGCGTCCTCGCCGCGAGGCTGGTGGATGATGGGCTTGTTTGGGCACGACCAGGCCTTCGTGCTGGACGGCGGCCTGCCGAAGTGGCTGCGGGAAGGCCGCCCGGTCGAGGCCAGCCCGCCGGAGCCGCCCGCGCCGGCAACGTTCCGGGCGAGCTTCCGCGCTGCCCGGCTGCGTGGGATCGGCGACATGCTGGCCAGGAAGGACGACCTGATCCTGGACGCCCGCCCGGCCGGACGCTTCGCCGGCTCCGCCCCGGAGCCGCGGGCGGGGCTGCCCAGCGGTCATATGCCCGGCAGCCGCAACGTGCCGTCCGCGAGCCTGCTGCACCCGGACGGCACCATGCTGGACCCGGCGGCCCTGCGCGCCGCCTTCGCCGCAGTGGGCGCAGACGGCGCGCGCTCCGTCGTCACGAGCTGCGGCTCGGGGATCACCGCAACCATCCTGAGCCTCGGCCTGCTGCGCGCCGGCCTGCCGCAGGGCGCCGTGTATGACGGCTCCTGGACCGAATGGGCCGGGCGGCCCGACACCATGAAAGAAACCGATTGATGCCCGACGACCAAGCTCCCCGCAGCCGTCCGCAGGCGCTCGCGACCCGGCTGTCCCATGCCGGGCGCGCCGGCACGCGGGTGCGCGGCTTCGTGAACCCGCCGCTGCTGCGCGGCTCCACCATGCTGTATCCGGACTGCCAGGAGCGGCAGGCGTCCCAGGCGACCCGGCTGGACCAGGCGCCGAACTACGGCGTGATGGGCAATGCCACGCACCACGCGCTGGAGGACGTGATCGCCGAGATCGAGGGCGGCACGCGCTGCCAGATCGTGTCCTCCGGCCTCGCCGCGGTGACGACGCCGCTGCTGGCCTACCTGAAGGCTGGCGACCACTGCCTGGTGCCCGACAGCGTTTACGGCCCGACCCGGACGTTCTGCGACGGCATGCTGGCGCGGCTGGGCATCGAGACGACCTACTACCGCGCGGACACCGACGCGGCGGGGATCGCCGCGCTGATGCGCCCGAACACCGCCGTGCTGTATCTCGAAAGCCCCGGCAGCCATACCTTCGAGGTGCAGGACGTGCCAGCCTTGGCGGAGGCCGCCCATGCGCGCGGCGCCAAGGTGCTGATGGACAACACCTGGGGCATCCACTTCTTCCAGCCGTTCCGGCACGGCGTGGACGTGTCGATCCAGGCGCTCACCAAGTACGTGGTCGGCCATTCGGACGTGCTGCTGGGCAGCGTGACCACGGCCCGCGACGAGGACTGGGAGCGGGTGCGGACGGCCGCGCTCGCCCTAGGGCAATACGCCAGCCCCGACGACTGCTGGCTGGCGCTCCGCGGCGTGCGGACCATGGGCCTGCGGCTGCAGCACCAGATGCGGTCCGGCCTTGCGGTCGCCGAGTGGTTCGCCGGGCGGCCGGAGGTGGCCGGGGTGCTGCACCCTGCCCTGCCCGGCGCACCGGGCCATGACCTGTGGAAGCGCGACTTCACCGGCGCGTGCAGCCTGTTCGGCGTGGTGTTCGGGCCGGAGTTCAGCGCCGCGGCCGCCTGCGCCATGATCGACAGCCTGGAGCTGTTCGGCATCGGCGCAAGCTGGGGCGGCTTCGAGAGCCTGGTGCTGCCGACCACGGGCCACGTCGTCCGCACCGCCGGCGCCTGGGACTATGACGGCCCGCTGGTGCGGTTCCACATCGGGCTGGAGGACACGGGCGACCTGATCGCCGACCTCGACCGGGGCCTCGCCGTGCTGCGGGCGCAGTCGGGGCTGCGGGTGCAGTTGGGCTGATGGCGCTGCTGGACGAAATCCGCTTCGACGCCGGGGGGCTCGTGGCGGCGGTGGCGCAGCAGCACGACACCGGCGAGGTGCTGATGCTGGCCTGGATGAACCGCGACGCGGTGGCGGAAACGCTGGCCACCGGCCGTGTCTGCTACTGGAGCCGCAGCCGCGGCGCGCTGTGGCGCAAGGGCGAGACCTCCGGGCAAACGCAGCGCTTGGTGGATCTGCGGGTCGATTGCGACGGCGACGCCCTGCTGCTGCGGGTGGACCAGCACGGGGTTGCCTGCCACACCGGGCATCGGTCCTGCTTTTACCGCGCGGCGCAGGGCGACACGCTGGTCGAAATCGCGGCGGCGCTAGTGGCGCCCGCGGATCTCTACGGCTGAACCGGCCCGGCCCGCAGCACCGCGTCCACCGGCAGCGGACCGTAAAGGTGCGGGAACGGGTCGCGTCCGGGTTCACTGTTCTCCCAACGCAGGTCGTCGAGCCTTGCCGGGTCGATATGCAGCAGCACCAGGCCGGTCCGCCCGGCGAAGTGCCGGTCCAGGACGTAACGAAGCTGCGCCGGCGTGCACAGGTGCAGAAAGCCGTCCTGCGCCAGCATCGGCGGCGCATGAAGGCCGGACCGCTGGGCCTCCGCCCAAGCTTCCGCCGAAGTGACGTGCAGCAAGTCCATTGGCGCCCCCATCCCGCCATGTTGCGCCGGTTCCGGCGCCCCCCTATGCAGTCCAGCATGGTTCCTGGCAAGCCGCGATGCCGCTGATCTACCTTGTCGCCGGGGAAGCCAGCGGCGACGTGCTGGGCGCCCGCCTGATGGCCGCCATCCGTGCCCAGCGGCCCGGCGCCGAGTTCGCCGGCGTCGGCGGCCCCCGGATGGCCGAGCAGGGCCTCGCCAGCCTGTATCCTTTGGCGGACCTCGCGGTGATGGGCATCATCGAGGTGCTGCCCCGCGTGCGCCTGCTGCGCCGCCGCTTGGGGGAAACGCTCGCCGACATCGCGCGCCTCAAGCCTGACGTGCTCGTGACCATCGACAGCCCCGGCTTCACCCACCGCATCCTGGCTGCCGCGGCTAAGCTTGGCATCCCGCGCGTCCACTACGTGGCGCCACAGGTTTGGGCCTGGCGCGCGCACCGGGTGCGGCATTATCCCGGCTTGTGGGACAAGCTGCTGTGCCTGCTGCCGTTCGAGCCGGCCTGGTTCGCGCAGCACAAGCTTTCCGCCACCTTCGTCGGCCACCCCGTTCTGGAGTCCGGCGCCGGCCAGGGCGACGGCCTGCGGTTCCGGCAGGCGCACGGCCTGGAAGCGAGGCAGCCGGTCTTGATCCTGATGCCCGGCAGCCGCCGGTCGGAAGCGCCGCGCCTGCTCCCGGTGTTCGGCGCAACGCTGAAGCGCCTGATGCTGCACGAGCCGGCGCTGCGCCCGGTGCTCCCGGTGTCGCCCGCCGTCGCCGACGTGGTGCGCCGCGCCGCCGCAGCCTGGCCGATCCCCCCGCTGATCGTGACGGAGCTGGCCGACAAGCACGACGCCTACGCCGCCGCCTCGGCCGCGCTCACCAAGTCCGGCACCTCGACGCTTGAGCTGGCGCTGGCCGGGGTGCCGATGGCCGTCACCTACCGGGTGAACCCGATGTCCGCCGCCCTGGCCCGGCGCATGATCCGCGTGCCCTTTGTGGCGATGCTCAACCTGCTGGCGGACCGCGCGGTTGTGCCGGAGTTGCTGCAGCAGGATTGCACGGCCGAGACGCTGAGCCGCCACGCGCTCGACCTGCTGCGGGGCGGCGCCGCGGCCACGGCGCAGCGGGATGTCTTCCCTGGCATCTTGGACAGCCTGCGCCCCCCCGGGGGGGCGCCGTCAGAAGCCGCCGCCCGCGAGGTTCTGCAGGTCATGGATCAGGCCGGACGCCAGCGCCCGGCGGCGTGACGCCTCCATGCTCTCGGCCACGTCCAGCGCCGCCGACAGCGCGCGGCGCCCGGCGGCGGCGTCCACCACCACTGCCGTGCCGTCGAGGCAGGCGCTCACGAACGCCTCGTGCTCTGCTGCCATGGCGTCGCCCTCCGTCCAGTTGACCTCCTCCCGCCGGTAGCCGCCGGTGCCGGGCAAGGGCAGGCCGCGCTCCTTGCCGATCATCACCAGCTTGCGCGCCACGAAGTCCGCCGAAAGGTAGCCCTCCTGGGAGAACAGCCGCATCTTGCGCTCGGTCTTGAGCGAGATGCGGCTTGCGGTGATGGTGGCGACGCAGCCGTTCTCGAACCGCACCCGGGCGTTGGCGATGTCCTCAAGCGGGCTGGACACCGCGGCGCCCACCGCGTCCACGCTGCTGATCGGGCTGTCCACCAGGGCCAGCACGAGGTCGAGGTCATGGATCATCAGGTCGAGGATCACCGACACGTCGGTGCCGCGCGGCTTGAACGGGGCGATCCGCGCAGCCTCGATGTACAGCGGCCGGGCGATCCGGGCGGAAATGGCGCGGTGCTCGGAAGAAAAGCGCAGCAGGTGCCCGACCTGCAGCACCAGCTTGCGGGACCGGCCCAGCGCCGCCAGCGCGTCGGCCTGCGCCAGCGTGGCGGCCATCGGCTTCTCGATCAATACATGCCGCCCGGCCTCCAACGCCTGCATCGCCAGGTCGAAGTGCGCCTCGGCCGGCGCCGCCACGATCACGGCGTCGCAGGCCGACAGCAGATCGGCCCAAGGCATCGCCGCCGCACCCCCGGCCTCCCGTCCGACGGCGGCGGCGCGGGCGTGGTCCGGGTCGAACAGGCCTGCCAGCACGGCGCGGCGGCTGCCGGCGACCTTCAGCGCGTGGAACCGCCCGAAGTGACCGGCGCCGGCGACGCCGATGCGCAGAGGATGCTGGACCATGCTCCTGCTGTAGCAGTCCCGCCCCCACGCGGCCAAGGCGCAGGCTTGCGTCCGCCAGGGGACCTCGGCATACCCGGGGCCTTCGCAGCCGAGGACCCACGCCCGCCATGATGTACTTCAGCCGCCTCAAAATCGCGCTGATCCTCGGCGTCTGCGTCCTGGGCGCGCTGCTCTGCCTGCCCAACCTGCTGCCGGCGCCGGCAAGCTGGCTGCCGTGGCAGCAGGTGCACCTCGGCCTCGACCTGCGCGGCGGCAGCTACCTGCTGCTGGAGGTCGATATGGCCGCGGTGGTGCGCGAGCGGTTGGACAGCATGGCAGATGGCGCGCGTACCGCGCTGCGCGGCAAGGTCACAGGCTTCCAGCCGCCGCAGGCGCAGCCGGCACAGAACCGGGTCCTGATCCGCATCAACGGAGGCCCGCAGCAGGACGAGGCGGTGCGCCTGCTGCGGGAAGCCGCAACCTCTACAGGATCGGCTGAGTACGACGTGACGGCGCAGGACAACGAGGTCGCGCTGTCCCTGTCCCCCACGGCGCTCCGCGACCGCGCCAACTCCGCCGTGCTGCAATCCATCGAAATCATCCGCCGCCGCATCGACGAGACCGGCGTGCTGGACCCCGTGATCACCCGGCAGGGCGCCGACCGCATCGTGGTGCAGTTGCCCGGCGTCGAGGACCCGAACCGCATCAAGGAGCTGCTCGGCCGCACCGCGCGCATGACGTTCGGCCTGCTGGACGAGACGGCGAACCTCGGCGCGGCGCCGCCGCCCGGCGTGGACTTCCTGCCGATGGAGGGCCAGCCCAACGTCAAGGAGCCGGTGCGGCGCCGGGTCGAGGTGGACGGCGAGGGCCTTACCGCCGCGCGGCCGGACCAGGACA
>CAXSEX010000081.1:0-925 GCA_964236415.1 uncultured Acetobacteraceae bacterium
GCTGCAAGCTTGAGCGCGGCCCCGGCTGCAAGCTTGAGCGCGGCCCCGGCTGCAACTCTGGGCGCAGCCCCAGCTGCGACCTTGGCCGGCTGCGGCGCGATCGGGCTTTGGGCGTTCCTGGCCCTGCTGTCCCGCGCCGCATCCGAGGTGCCGCCGCTGCAGCTGACCGCGACCAGCTTCGCGGTCTCGGCGGCGTTCGGCATCGTCTGGCTCGCGGCGAAGGGGCGGCTGGCCGAGCTTCGGCAGGGGTCGCTGGCCTGGCTGCACGGCGTCGGCGGGCTGTTCGGCTTCCACGCGCTGTATTTCGCCTCGCTGGCCCGGGCGCCCGTGGCGACAGCCAACCTGATCAACTACACCTGGCCGCTGCTGCTGGTGCTGATGTCGGCCGCCGTGCTCCGCTGGCCGTTGACGTGGCGGCACCTGCTGGGGACGGCGCTGGCGCTGCTGGGGTGCGCTGTCCTGCTCGGCGGCGGCGCGGCGTTCCCGGCCGGCGCCATGCCCGGCTACGCCCTTGCCGCCGCCAGCGCCGTTGTGTGGGCCTCCTATTCCGTGCTGGCCCGGCGCTTCAGGGAGGTGCCGTCCGGCGCAGTCGCCGGGTTCTGCGGCGCGACGGCGGTGCTGGCGGGCGCGCTGCACGGCGCGACCGGGGCCTGGGTGGTGCCGGGGCCGGCGGCGTGGGCGGCCATGGTTGCGCTGGGGGTGGGGCCAGTCGGCGCCGCCTTCGCCCTGTGGGACGTTGGCATGAAGCGCGGCGACCCGCGCCTGCTCGGGACGCTGGCCTTCGCGACGCCGGTGCTGTCCACGCTGCTGCTGGCCGCGGCTGGGTTGGCGCCATTCACGGCGGCGACGGTGCTGGCGTCCGTGCTGGTTGCCGGCGGCGGCTACGTCGCGGCGCAAGGGGCCGGGCTGGCGACCCCCGCCGACT
>CAXSEX010000081.1:935-5520 GCA_964236415.1 uncultured Acetobacteraceae bacterium
TGGCGCGAGACAGGGGAATCCAAAACGAAATCCCGCCCCCGAAGAAGGCCAGGCCGGGCTGGCGACCCCCGCCGACTGAACGCGCCCGGTCAGAATGGCTTCAATAGCCGGTCGATGTAGTCCAGTTCGGGCTGCGGGCGGGTGCGCTCGGCGCCCCGGCGGCGCAGCTCGTCCTGGAGGGCGCGGGTGCGGGCCTGCTCCATCTGGTCGGGCACGCGCACGTCGCCGCTTTCGTCCGTACCCGACGTGCCCTGTTGCAAGGGCCGTCCCATCGGGTCGCGCCGGGCGGAGCGCCGGCGGCCCGGCGCGGTGCCTTCGCCCGGACGCGGGCCGGAGGACAGGCCGTCGCGGTTGGACGGGTCCTGCCCGCCCTCGCCGACCTGGCCGGGGTCGCCGCCCTCGCCCTCCTCGCCTTCGCCCTCACCGGGTTGCTTGCCGGTGCCGAACTGCCGGGCCATCTGCTGGCCCATCTCCTTGCCGCCCTTTTGCAGCGCCTCGATGGCCTTGGTCTGGGCGGCGCCGGCCGCGGCGTCGCGCCCTTCGGCCAGCGCCTGGCCGGCTTCGCGCATCGCCATGTCGGCCTCGCCCAGCGGCGCCGGCACCTGGCCCGTCAGGTCGCCGAACCGCTGCATCAGTTCTCCCAGCGCGCGGCGAAGCGCCTTTTGCCCGCGGCTGTCGGCGTCCCGCGGGTTCGGGGGCGCCCCCTGCGGCGGGGAGGGGGAAGCCTGCGGCTCCGCCTGGGGCTGGCCGCGGCGCGGCGGCTCGGTGCCGGCACGGGCCTGGCTCCGGTCGAGCATGGTGCCTTCACGGCGCACCATGTCCTGCACCGCGTCCATCTGCTGCCGCCCGCGCTGCCGCTGCTCGGCCTGCTTGTCCTGCGCCTCGCCATGCTCGGGCCGTGCCTGCAGCTGGTCCAGCAGCTTCTCCAACTCGGCCATCTGCTTGCGCGCGTCGTCCATCCGGCCCTCGCGCGCCGCGTCGCGCATCTGCTCCGCCATGCGGTCGAGGTCGCGGCTGTTCATCTGCGGCGCGCTGGGATCGTAGGGCAGCTCGGTGCCGTCCCGCCGCGCCTGCTCGGCCAGGGCTTCCAGGTGGCGCTGGATGGCGTCGCGCAGTTCCTGCACGCGGCGGTCGATCTCGGTTCGGTCCTCCGCCGTGTCGCGGCTGGCGTCCACGGCGTCCCGCACCGCCTGCCGGGCGGCTTCCAGGGCGCGGGCGGTCCGCTCCGCCGCGCCTTCTTCCAGGGCGAGCGCCAGGTCCCACATCCGCGACTGCGCTTCATCGACCGCGGCGGCCCCGCGGCCCCGGCTCAGCAGGAAGCCGATGGCGCGCAGGTTCAAGACCACGCTGCTCGTCGCATCCGGATTATCGGGTGCGTCAGCCAAGGCGTCCAGCGCGGTCCGTGCCTGCTGCCGCTCCTCCGGCGTCAGGCTGAGCTGCCGGCGCACCGCCAGGATCGCACGGGCCATGTCGTTCTGGAACGGACGCTCCGGCAGCACGAAGCCGGCCTCGGCGCTTTGGCCGACCTGGCCCGGCGCGTCCCGTGCCACCAGCCGCGCCACGACCGGCAGCCCGGCCCAGGGGTGCGCGGTCAAGTCTTGCAGGTGCACCCCCTGTGCCCGCTTCGGCGCGCCGGCCAGCGTGATGGGCATCAGCACGGGCGGCGCCTTGGGCCGGTCCTGCAGGCGCAGTTCCACATGGGCGTCGGCCACGCCGTAGTCGTCCTCGACCCGCCACGCCATCCGCGTCTGCTGGGTCGGCCGTCCGCCGGACAGCGCGGGGCCGGGCGCGTCGGTGAAGGCCGCGGTGGGCGGGTGGTCGGGGAGCACGGTCAGCGCCCAGGAGGCCACGGCGCCGCCGCGCCGCTGCACGGAAAGCTGGCCGCCGGTCGCGAGGTCGCGCTCCGCCTGCCAGCTTGCGCCGTCCAGGGCGCGGAACGGCTCGGCCGCGCCGTCCAGCGCCAGGCTCGGCGCGCCGCTGCCGCCGGTCACGTTGACCACCAGGTGCGATCCCGTGGGCACGCTGACCGTCTTGCTGTCCGGGTGCAGGAACACGGGGGGCAGCCCGCTGTAACCCGGCGGCGTTACCCAAGCCTGCACCACGGTGCCCGGCGCCGCGGCGCCCGCCGGGAGGCCCGGCCAGAAGCCGCGGGCCAGCCGCAGGCCCGCATCCGGCCCCGCCACCACCCAGGCCGCCACAAGCCCCAGCAGCACCGCGCCCCGCAACGCCCGGCCGTCCCGCGCCGCCAGCCCCGGCCGCGGCCGGCCGACGCGCAGCCGCCGCACCTGCGCGCCCAGCCGGGCCAGATGGACCTGCCACAAAGCAGCCGACTCCGGTGACACAGCGGCGGGGTGGTCGGCAAGCGCGGCCAGCGGGCGGTGCCGCAGGCCGGACGCGCGTTCCAGCCGCCGGTCGGCTTCCGCCTCGGACGGCACCCGCACCCGCCGCAGCCCGCGCCACAGCAGCCAGCCCGACGCCAGCAACACGGCCGCGAGCAACAGCACGCGCGGCCAGGGCGGCAGCAGGCCCGGGATGTCCAGCAGCGCCGCGCAGGCGTAGCCGCCCAGCACGCCGAGCGCCGGCCAGACCGCCGGCCAGAACCGCTCGAACCATAGGACGAGCCGCGCCGCTGCGCGCTTGCGGCGCAGCACCGGGCCGGGCGACGATGCAGGGGGCGGCGTCACGCCAGCCAATCCGGGACGGTTTCCCCGGCCCACAAAGCCTCCAACGGCTGGCGCGCGCGGATCACCGACCAGCGGCCTCCATCGACCATCACCTCGGCGGCCAGCGGCCGGGCGTTGTAGGTGGAACTCATGACGGAACCATAGGCCCCGGCATCCAGGATCGCCAAGCGCGCGTTGCGCCCCAAGGGCGGCAGGTCGCGGCCTCGCGCGAAGGTGTCCCCGCTTTCGCAGACCGGCCCCACGATGTCGCACGGCGCCACGGCCTGCGCCGCGTCCGCCGCGGAAACCGGCACGATGCCGTGCCAGGCGTCGTACATCGCGGGCCGCAGCAGGTCGTTCATCGCGGCGTCCAGCACCACGAAGCGCCGGGCGCCGGTCGTCTTCACCAGCACGGCCGATGCGAGCAGCAGCCCGGCCGTTCCCACCAGCCAGCGGCCCGGTTCCACCGCCAACTCCAGGTCCATGCCGCCGAGCGTCGCCCGGATCGCGCCGGCAAAGGCGGCCGGGGACGCCGCCGGCTCGTCGCGGTAGCCGATCCCCAAGCCGCCGCCGCAATCGACCATCCGCACGGGGAGGCCCGCGGCGCGCAGTTCCCGCACCAGCCCGGCCACGCGGGCGTAGGCGGCGCGATACGGGGCCATCGACAGGATCTGGCTGCCGATGTGCAGCGCCAGGCCGACCGGCTCGATGCCGGGCAGGGCGTCGGCGTGCGCGTAGAGCGCCGCGGCCGAGCCGTAGGCGATGCCGAACTTGTTGTCCGCCCGGCCCGTCGTGATCTTGGCGTGGGTGCCGGCGTCCACGTCCGGGTTGACCCGCAGCGCGACGCGGGCCATGCGGCCCATGGCGTGCGCGACGGCGGACAGCATGGCCAGTTCTTCGGCGCTTTCCACGTTGATCTGGCCGACCCCGGCCTCCAACGCCAGGTGCAGTTCCCACTCGGCCTTGCCGACGCCGGAGAACACGATGCGCTCCGCCGCGATCCCCGCGAGCAGCGCCCGGCGCAGCTCGCCGCCGCTGACCACATCGGCCCCGGCGCCGCCCTGCGCCATCAGGCGCAGCACGGCCAGGTGGTCGTTCGCCTTCACCGCGTAGTGCACCCGCGCCGGCAGCGCCGCTTCGGCCAGCGCCGCTTCGGCCAGCGCCGCTTGCAGCGCCCGCAGCCGCCTGCGGATGCTGCCGGCCGAGAGCACCCAGGTGGGCGTGCCCACGGCGTCGGCGACGGCGTGGAGCGGCACGTCCTCCATCAGCAGCCCGTCCATGGCGTGCATGGACAGATGCGGCCGGGCGGCGATCAGCTCGGCGAACGTCGGGTCGGGATCAGGCGGCAGGGCGGCGGGGTGGGGCATGGTCACCGGGAAGGATAGGCGCGGGGATAGGTGATCTCGTTGGCCGGGCCGGGCGGGTTGGGCGAGCCTTTCTTGCCGCAGGACGCGAGCAGCACGAGCGCCAGCAGCACGGGGGTGAGCAGCACGGGGCGGGGCAGCCTCATCGCAAGGCCGCTTGCCATCGCGCCGCCTGCGCCGCCACGTTCGAGGGCGCGGTGCCGCCGAAGCTGGTCCGGCTCCTGACCGAGGCGTCCACCGTCAGCACGTCGAACACCGCCGCGGTGATGCCGGGTTCGATGGCCTGCATGTCCCGCAGGTCGAGGTCTGCAAGCCCCACGCCGCGCGCTTCCGCCACCGCCACCACGCGCCCCGTGACGTGGTGCGCCGTGCGGAACGGCAGCCGCAGCACCCGCACCAGCCAGTCCGCCAGGTCCGTCGCCGTCGCGAACCCCGACCCGGCCATCGCCCGCATCCGCGGGAGGTCCGGCGCCATGTCCCGCACCATGCCGCCGATGGCCGCGAGCGACAGCGCCAGGGCGTCGGCGGCGTCGAACACCGGCTCCTTGTCCTCCTGCA
>CAXSEX010000081.1:5530-12726 GCA_964236415.1 uncultured Acetobacteraceae bacterium
CATGTCCTTGGCGTAGGCGAGCGGCAGGCCCTTCATCACCGTGAGCAGCGCCACCAGCGCCCCGGTGATGCGCCCGGTCTTGGCCCGCGCGAGTTCCGCCGCGTCCGGGTTGCGCTTCTGCGGCATGATGCTGCTGCCGGTGGTGAAGGCGTCCGACAGCCGCACGAAGCCGAACGGCGCGCTGCACCAGACCACAAGCTCCTCCGCCAAGCGGGACAGGTGGGTGGCGCAGATCGCCGCCGCCGCCAGGAACTCCAGCGCGAAATCCCGGTCCGACACGGCATCCAGCGAGTTGGCGGCCGGCCGGTCGAAGCCCAGCGCCGCCGCGGTGTCCTGGCGGTCGATGGGGAAGCTGGTGCCGGCCAGCGCCGCAGCGCCCAGCGGGCACTCGTTCAGCCGGCGGCGGCAGTCCCCGAAGCGCCCGCGGTCGCGCGCCAGCATCTCGACATAGGCCAGCAGGTGGTGCCCGAACGTCACCGGCTGCGCCGTCTGCAAATGGGTGAAGCCCGGCATCGGGTCGGCCGCGAACTCCGACGCGCGGTCGGCCAGCGCGCGCATCACGTCGGCCACCTGCCCGTCCAGCCCGTCCAGCGCGTCCCGCACCCACAGGCGGAAGTCGGTCGCCACCTGGTCGTTGCGGCTGCGCCCGGTGTGCAGGCGCTTGCCGGCCTCGCCGATGCGCTCGGTGAGCCGCGCCTCGATGTTCATGTGGATGTCTTCCAGCTCCTCCACGAACGGGAAGCGCCCGGCCTCGATCTCAGCCGCGATGGCGTCGAGGCCCGCGCGGATCGCCGCCTCATCGCCCGGCGCGATCACCCCGGCGCGGGCCAGCATGGCGGCGTGCGCCAGGCTGCCGCGGATGTCCTGCCGCCACATCTTGCGGTCGAAGCCGATGGAGGCGTTGATGTCCTGCATGATGACGGACGGGCCGCGGGCGAAGCGTCCGCCCCATTGCGCGTTGGCCTCGGCGTTGCGCAGGGCGTCGGCGCCGCCCGGCCCCGCTTGGATCGGCCCCGCTTCGCCCCCATTCTCTCCGGCAGACGTGTTGTTGACAGTGTCGCTACTCAAGGACGCACCATGGTTCCATCGAAGCGCCGCGCCGTGCTGGCGGCGGCCCTGACCCTACCGGTCGCGCTGGCCCCGCGCAAACCGCAGGCGGCGACCCCTGGCTTGTCCGACTTGTCGCGCTTGCAGCGCACGGACGGCGCGGCGGTGCCGGAGCTGCGCTTTTCCACCGCGGACGGCACGGTGCGCAGCCTGGCCGACTACGCCGGGCAGGGGGTGGTGCTGAACCTGTGGGCCACCTGGTGCGTGCCATGCGTGGCCGAGATGCCGGCGCTCGACGCCCTGGCCCGTCTGATGGCAAACGACGGCGTGGCCGTGCTGGCGCTGTCCTCCGACCGTGGCGGCGCCCCTTCGGTCGAGCGTTTCTACCGGGACAAGAACATCCAAAGCCTGCCGGTCCTGCTGGACCCCCGGGGCGACGCGGCCCGGGCCGTGGGCGCGCGCGGCATCCCCACCACGCTGCTGATCGACCGCGCCGGCAAGGAGCGCGGGCGGCTGGAGGGCGCGGCCGACTGGGCCAGCGCCGAGTTCGTGGAGGCGATCCGCCGCATGGCCGGGCCGGCGCCGGTTCACTCCTTGGGCAAGCCGGACCGCGGGTCGAACGCCTGACCCGGCGCCCAGTCCCGCAGGAAATCCCGCAGCGCATCGTCCGCCGGGCCGACGACCACGCGCAGCGTCGCGTAGGCGTCCCCGGCCGGCTGCCCGTCGGTGCCTGGCAGGCCCTTGCCGCGCAGCCGCAGCTTGGTGCCGCTGTCCGAACCCGGCGGGATCGCCATGGTGACGGCGCCGGCCACGGTCGGCACCGGGACCCGGCCGCCCAGCACCGCTTCCCCGAGGCTGATCGGCAGGTCGAGGTGGATGTCGCGGCCGTCCCGGCGGAACAAGGGGTGCGATAGCACGGTGATCTCGATCAGCGCGTCGCCCGCCGGCCCTCCCGCGGCGCCGGGCCGGCCCTTGCCGCGCAGGCGCAGCGTTTGCCCGGTTTCCGTGCCCGGCGGGATCTGCACGTTCAGGTCGCCGCCGCCCGGCAAGGCCAGCCGCTGCACAGCGCCGCGCGCCGCGTCGATGAAGGACACGTTAAGCGTGTAACGCTGGTCGGCGCCGCGCTGCGGACGCGCCGGGCCGCGCGCCTGCGCCCCGAACATGCTCGCCAGGATGTCGTCCATGTCGCCGTTGGCGTATTGCGCGCTGCCCGGGCCGCCGCCGGGCCGGAAGCCGCGCGGGGGCGCGTCCTGCCCGGCCGCGTCGATCTCGCCCCGGTCGAACCGCGTCCGCTTCGCGGGGTCGGACAGCAGGTCGTGCGCCCCGGAGATGGCCTTGAACCGTTCCTCGGCCTTCTTGTCCCCGGGGTTCACGTCGGGGTGGCTGGTTTTGGCGAGCTTCAGGAACGCGGAGCGGATTTGCTGCTCTGTCGCGGTGCGGGGAACGCCCAGCAGCGCATAGGGATCGTCGGCCAACGGCACCTCTCATGGATCGGCCCGGCAGCATAGCGCATTTGCCCCGCCGACACCCAGCCGTCCCGGCCGTAATCTAATGCACAGTCACCACGAGCCGCATCTTCGGGTGGATGCCGCACAGCACGGTGAAGGTTCCGGCGACGGGGAACCGTTCCTCGATGGCCTTGCCCGGCTCCTGCTCGCCGCTGTCGAAGTCGAAGGTGGGCGAGGTCGAATAGACATGGTGCAGGAGCTGCCCGTCGTCGTTCACGAAGCGGACCGTGCCGCCGCGCGCCACCTCGACCTGCTGCGGCTGGAACTTGCGGTTCACCTGGGTCACGACCGGGACATTGGCCGCCCAGGCCGCCCAGGCGCCCAGGACGGAGGCCAGCGCCGCCCCGCAGGCAGCCAGGCGGAGTTGCGGGCGTCTGACGGTCATGGTGCTGCTCCTGGTTTCGCGTCGGGTTCGGCCACGACGTCGCGGTGCATCGGCGCCAGCCGCGCCAGCAGCCGGTTCTGTGTCCGGAACGGCACGCCCTCCGCGTCCATCGCGTCCTGTAGATCCTCGACCAGCGCGTTGAAGTGGCGCGGCGCCAGGTTGAGGTCGGCGTGCGCCGCTTTCATGGTTCGGCCGGGGTAGCGGCACGGCCCACCGCTCACCACGCAGAACTGCAGCACCAGCAGCCCTTGCAGCCGCTCGATGTTGGCGTCGCCGAACTTGTCCTTGATCCGCGGGTCTGCCTGGACACGCTGCAGCACGCGGTCCGCGATCCGCGTCAGCCCGGCCCGTCCGCCCAGATCGTCGTACAAGGTGCCGGCGCGGGCCGGCGCGGCGAGCAGCGCCGCGGCGAGCAGCGCCGCGACGGCCTTAGAAGCCAAGCTGAAGACTGGCATAAACCCCCTCCTGATGCTTGCGCGTGGCGATGCTGCCGAGGTCCACGTAGGCGAGCGTCGCCGACACCCACTTGGCCGGCAGCCAGGTGACGAACACGTCGTACCAGTCGCTCTCGCGGGCGAAACGCAGGTTGTCCGGCTTGGTGCGGTACTCGCCGCCCACCGCCACGTTGCGGCTCAGCAGCAGGGCGGCCGACCCCTCGAACTCTGGGTGGTAGGCGTTGCTGCGGTCGCCGCCGAAGCCGAGGATGCCGATCTGGTTCGCCCGCGTCATCCGCACCGTGGCGTTGAGCAGCAGGCTTTGCGCCAGGAACAGCTTGGTCGCCGCCAGGTAGAAATCGGCGCCCTGGTCCGACTTTGCCCCGACCGCGCGCAGCACGTCGCCCCGGTTGTTCACTTTGTATTGCAGCCCGACGGCTACCTGCGGCAGCCAACTGTCCTGGTCCAGGATGCCGTCGCCGAACAGGCGCAGCTTGGCGCCATACACGTCCTGGCTGAACTGGTAGCCGCCGCCCAGGCCCAGCGCCCGCCCGGTCCCGCCCGTGTCGAAGAACTGCCGGGCGTAGGACAGCTCGACCCGGTCATACAGCCCGACGGCCACGCCCACGGTGGAGAAGGTGAAGTTCGTCACCCGGACCACGGTGCCGTGCACGTTGGCGCCCACGGCGTCCCGCGTGCCATACCCGGTGATGAGCGCCCAAGGCGCCAGCCCGCCGCCGCCCGCGCCCTCAACCTGGATCAGCCCGGCGGTTGCGATCAGCTTCCCGCGCTCCGGCGTCGAGTCCTGCGCCCGCGCGGGAGACGCGCAGGCGATCAGGGCAGCCCAGGCCAGCCCTAGAGCGAGCCGATCGATCCATCCCAGCATCATGCCCGCCTTCACCTCGCTGCACGCCGCCCAAGGCCCGGTTGGCCATGGTGGAGAATGATGATGATTTAACAACGATTCGCCGGGCGTGTGCATTATGTTTGGTTGGGCAGGCGGCTGAGGCCGGGCCGTAAGGTTTCAGTAAGGTGTCATAGGCAAGCTGCTGCAATGTCGATTTCGGTCTCCTATCCCGGCATTCTGGCCAGGGCGCAGTCAGCACTTGGCGTCGTGCGCCCCGGCTTGCGCCTGACCATCCGGTGTAAGATTTTGTTGGCTTTCCTTTGCATGGGGGGCATCACGGCCTGCCTGGGCGCTTATGCCGTGCTCAACATCGCCGTGGTCGGCCACCTGACGGAGCAGACGTTTGACGGCGCCCTGATGTCGATCAGCTACGCGCGCGCGGCTGCGGCGGACTTCACGGGCATGGAGGCCGCGACGGCCCGCCTGGCCTACGGGATCGCGTCGTCGGACCGTGCCGGCCTGTCGGCGCAGGTGGACGACCTGTCGGAGTCGCTCAGGGACGACCTGGCCATCGCGGGCCAGCGCAGCCTGTCGCCGCAAGCCGCGCAGGCCGCCGCCGACGCTGCCGCCGCCGTCGCCGACTGGCGCGCGGCCGCGGGGCTGGACGCCGGGGCGGAGGTGGTGCTCGGCAACGCCCAGGTGGACGCGCTCGCCCGGGTGGTGAGCGAGCGGCTGGAGCTGCTCGTCAACCATGCCGCGGGCGACGGCTTCCGCTTCCGGGAGCGCGCGCGGGCGAAGGTGGCGCAGGCGAAGCTGCTCGCGCTGCTCGGCACCGGGCTTGCGGTGATCCTGGGCGTCATCGTCGCCATCCTGCTCACCCGGCGCATCATCGGGCCGGTCGCCGCCGCTTCCGCCGCGGCGGGCCGGATCGCGGCGGGCCAGCTCGACACGCACGTCCCGGTCGGCGGCAGCGACGAGCTGGGGGCGCTGCTGGCGGCCATGGCGGTGATGCGGGCCAACATCGCGGCGATGATGGCGCGGGAGGTCGCGCAGCGCCGTTCCGCACAGGCCTGCCTGACCGATGCCATCGAGGGGTCGAGCGAAGGGGTGATGGTGGTGGACGCCGCAGGCAGCGTGGCGGTCGCCAACACCCGCATGAACGAGTACCTTCTCGCGCTGGGAAGCGACGCGGCGGAGGGTGCGGCGCCCGCTCCGCTCGTGGGCAGCGCGCCGCTGCGCGCGTTGATGAGCGCCGCGGACAGCGCCGGGGAAACCTGCCTGCCCGACGGGCGGTGGCTGCGCATCGGCCGCAGCAGCACCCGGGACGGCGGCTTCGTCGCCATCTGCAGCGACATCACGGGCCGCAAGCAGCATGAGGCGGCGCTGGAGCGTGCCAACAGCTGGCTGGATGCCGCGCTGAACAACATGGCCCAGGGGCTGTGCATGTTCGACGGGGAGAAGCGGCTGCGGCTGATCAACCGGAGGTTCTGCGAGATCTTCCAGCTATGGCCCGCGATGCCGGCGATCGGCACGTCCTTCCGGAGCTTGTTCGACCTTTGCGCCGCTGCCGGCGCCTTTACGCCCGAGGAAGGGAAGCGCCTGCACGAAGCTCGCGCGGCGCGGGTTGCCCAAGGCGTGCCCTACACGCAGGTCCTGGAGATGGGGCTGGGCCGGGTGGTCTCGCTCATGCACCAGCCGATGCCCGATGGCGGCTGGGTCACGACCTATGCGAACATCACGGACCGCGTGCGGGCAGAGGAGAAGATCTCCCACATGGCGCGGCATGACGCGCTGACCGGGCTGCCGAACCGGGCCGTGCTGGAGCAGACGATGGAAGCCGCGGTGGCCGGGCTTGAAGGGGGCAGCGCGTTCGCCGTCCTGGTCATCGACCTCGACCACTTCAAGGCGGTCAACGAGACGCTGGGCTTTCCCGCCGGGGACCAGGTGCTGCGGGACGTGGCGGAGCGCCTGTCCGGCTGCCTGCGCCGGTCGGAAACGGCCGCAAGGCTTGGCGCGGACGAGTTCGCGGTCATCGCGTCCGGGCTGCGCCGGCCGGAAGACGCCGCCGAGGTCGCCCGGCGCGTGGGCAAGGCGATCAGCGCCCCCTACGCCGTTCATGGGCAGGAGGTCGTGCTCGGCGCCTGCATCGGCATCGTCCTGGCCCCGGCCGACGGGGCGGCGACCGACGCGCTGCTGCGCAAGGCCGACCTGGCGCTCCATCGGGCGAAGCAGGACGGGCGCGGCACGGTCTGCTTCTTCGAGGCGGAGATGGACGCCCGGCAGCAGGCCCGGCGCACCATGGAAACCGACCTGCGCGTGGGCCTTGCCAAGAAGGAGTTCGAGCTGCTGTACCAGCCGCTGTTCGACCTTCGGGAGAACCGCGTCTGCGGCTTCGAGGCGCTGATCCGCTGGAACCACCCGGCGGGCCGTGTGTCCCCGGTCAAGTTCATCCCGGTGGCGGAGGACACCGGCCTGATCGTGCAGGTCGGCGAGTGGGCGCTGACCCAGGCCTGCATGGAGGCGGCAGCCTGGCCGGCCGGCGTGAAGGTCGCCGTCAACGTGTCCCCCATCCAGTTCCGCAGCCCGCATTTGGTTTCGGCCGTGCAGGCGGCGCTGGCGCGGTCCGGCCTGCCCGCGGCGCGGCTGGAGCTGGAGATCACGGAATCCGTGCTGATGGCCGACAGCGAGGCGACGCTCGCCACGCTGCACCAGCTGCGGAAGCTCGGCGTGCGCATCTCGATGGACGATTTCGGCACGGGGTTCTCCTCGCTCGGCTATCTCCGGAGCTTCCCTTTCGACAAGATCAAGATCGACCAGTCGTTCGTCCGCGACCTGACGGCGCTGGGCAGTTCGGGTGGCAACGCGCAAGCCATCGTCCGGGCGATCACCGGCCTCGGCAGCAACCTCGGCATGCGCATCACGGCGGAGGGGGTGGAGACCGCAGAGCAGTCGCAACGACTGCAGCGCCTGCAGTG